>NZ_JAEUFG010000004.1 GCF_018588585.1 Bacillus sp. SM2101 | reverse complement strand
TAGTTTCTAAGGAATACTTTGTCATTAAAAACTGCACCTCCGTTGTTAGTTTTGTCTAACAATTGGGGTGCAGTTCAATGACGAGAGTCCATTTAAATTCTGTTGAAAGGTAGTAATTGTGTGTTTTTTAGACTGCTTTGCTTGTTAATTTTCATACTATGATTAAAACATATACATAACTAGCGTTCGTGGCATCTTCTCTTTGTTACAATGATGACCAACGTATGAAACAACATGTTGCGGTTCAAATTTAGTAGCAATTGCAACAAAGTTTACGAAAGAGCCATTTATTTATAAAGATATGCTACTCCTTAGGGATAGGTTAGTCCGAATCCATAAGGGAATAGTGGATCGTAGGGAGTGTCCCCAACATTAATTGGAATTTGATCTTCAGTGCGTGGCCAACTTAGTGGCAGTGTACCAGTAAAGTTGTAATCTCCAAAGAGAACATCTGACACGCCTTGACCCTCTGTTCCAGGAAGCCATGCTGCAATAAATGCATCCCAATTTTCTAGCTGATCAGTGACGATCATCGGTCTTCCAGAAACTAAAATAACAACGGTAGGGACTCCAGATCTCTTGATTTTTTGAAGAGTTGCAATATCTGTTCTATCAAGTCCTAAATTTGTTGGTCGGTCTCCATTACCTTCTGCATATGGTGTTTCCCCAATCACAACTACAGCTACATCATAACTAGAGTCTAATCCGATAGCCCTCTCATTATACGTAACTTCAGTATTCTGAGAAACTGTGCTTTGAATACCTTCTAATATAGTTGTTCCAGGTGTAATATCTCCACTACTACCTTGCCAACTAATCGTCCAACCACCAGATTGATTCCCAATATTATCAGCATTTTTCCCTGCGACAAATATCTTATTTAAATCTTTTGATAATGGGAGAATACTATTATCATTTTTAAGGAGCACTTGAGATTGTCTTACAGCATCTCGAGCAATATTTCTATGCTCTTGCGATCCTATAGTTGATGTGAAGGTTCTATCAGTAAAAGGTTGTTCAAATAAGCCGAGTTCAAATTTTTTCGTTAAAATTCGTTCTACTGCGTCATCGATTCGTGAAATTGATACGCGACCTTCGTTTACCTCTGTACGTAATGTATTAATAAATGTTCTATAGTCATCAGGAACCATTACCATATCTATACCTGCATTTATAGAAGTTTGGACATCACTAGCATAATCGCCAGGCAATTGATCAATGGCAGCCCAGTCTGAAACAACAAATCCTGTAAATCCTAGTTCTCCTTTTAAGACATCTGTAATGAGATACTTATGTCCATGTAATTTTTCTCCATTCCAGCTACTATAAGAAATCATAACTGAACCGACACCTTTTTCAATAGCGTCTATAAATGGTGCTATATGAATGTCTCTCAATTCTTGTTCAGAAATGATAGTATCACCTTGATCGTCGCCTCCTAATGTACCTCCGTCACCTACCCAGTGCTTAGCATTTGCCAAAATAGAGGAAGGGTCATTTAAGCTTGTACCCTGTAATCCCTCAATTATCGTAGAGTATGAACTAGCAATCTCTGGATCTTCACCATAGCTTTCATAGGTTCTGCCCCACCGTTCATTTCTATTGACACATAAGCATGGAGCAAACGTCCAATCAATTCCAGTTCCAGCTACTTCTTTGGCCGTAGCTTCACCAATTTGCTTTAATAATGTAGGGTTACGCGTAGCTCCTAAGCCAATATTGTGCGGGAATATGGTTGCTCCATATACATTATTATGACCATGTACAGCATCGATTCCATAAATAATTGGAATTTGAAGGTTTGACGAGAGTGCAATTGATTGGTACTGATCATACATGTCAGCCCATGCTTCCGGTGTATTAGGAGTTGGGGCTGATCCACCACCGCTTAATAACGATCCAATATGATATGATGCGATATCGTTATCAGAATTTAAGTATCTTCTGTCTACTTGTGTCATTTGTCCGATTTTTTCATCTAATGTCATTCGAGAAATTAAATCAGTAACCCGATCGGGGATAGGTGCATTTGCATCTTGATATAATGGGACAACTTCTCCATTTGCGATATGATCAGCACTGAACAAGGATGTTCCTATTCCTATAATGATGATCGCACTTAGTATCATAATAAATAATTTTTTTTCTAAAGGCCTTTTAGTCAAATAAATTACCTCCATTACCTTATAAGTTATTTTGGCTACAACAAAGATCAAGAAACCTCATGAAGCTTTCCTAAGAAGCATAAAAATTTTAAAACATCTACCATAACCATATAGGAATAGGTGGATTTAAATGTGTTAGAATATGCAGGTTAATTACAGTAATAGATGGTTATGAAGGATATATTTTATCTAATAGATTGTAAGAATTGGAGCTACACCATAAAGTGTTGTAACGAAAAAAATGCGATAGGAGTAGATGTTCTAACAAAAATAAAGAAAGAATCGTTAAGTATAAATAAAGGAATAGGATTGGTTTTTTCGATCACCTCCAAAAAGCTTTGTTTATACATTCTTGCTTCTCTTACGAAACCCTTTGACTATAATTGGAGGAATTTGTCTTTATATAGGAGTTATTAGAGAATAGTAATTCATAGTTAGGAGTGAAACGAAAACCAGCTGAAAGAAACGTTGATTAATTTCTAATAAACTGGAATTTTTCTTCAGATTAGGCTCGGGCTATTTAATCTTTACAAGAATTGCAGTCTTCTTTATAAAAAGCAACGAGATTTAAATTTATTGTATCTTCCATGAAAATAGCTCAGTTCTGTAATAAATCAGAGCAATGTGCGTTTTTTGCTTTATGTGGGAGATTTGTTTGATAGGGAAATTAATAACAAAATATTATGTTATTGTTAAATAGATGAATTTTTATATATTTTTGGCAGGAGGAATGACAAAATGAATACAACACAACAAAACAGCACTGCTTGGGATAAGAAAGTACAAGAAGGTTCTAGGTACACTAAATCTGTTAGCAGTGAAACGATAGAAAGAAGTAGAAATGATGAATGGGAGATCACAGTGACAACTGAAAAACCTGTCCCGAGAAATTGGTTTCCTTATTCGTTAAAGGGCCTAAAGATACTTTGTCTTGCTTCTGGTGGGGGGCAACAGGCTCCTATTCTTGCTGCAGCAGGAGCAGATGTAACAGTAACCGATATATCTAAGAAACAGTTAGAACAGGATGAAAAAGTTGCTAAACGTGAAGGTTTAACGTTGAAAGCAATACAAGGAGATATGGTTGATCTTAGCGATTTTGAAGATGAATCTTTTGGTATGATTATCAACCCTGTTTCAAATTTATTCGTAAAAAATGTACATCCTGTATGGAGTGAAGCATCTCGAGTATTGAAGGATAGAGGAATCTTGATCACAGGATTCACAAATCCTCTATTATGGATTTTTGATGACACTCAAGAAAGAAAAGGAATCTTAGATGTGAAACATGCTATACCCTCATCTACTCTAAATCATTTACCTGAGGATGAGGTTCAAGATTATCTCAATTCTCATCAAACGATAGAATATGCGCATACTTTGGAAGACCAAATTCAAGGTCAAATAGATGCTGGATTTGTCATTGCAGGTTTTTATGAAGACGATTTCGGTGGAACAAGAATTTTAGATAAGTATATTAAAACTTTTATTGCTACGAGGGCGTTAAAGATAAAAGAGTAATGAATAGATAATAAGATCACCCTCTCTTCAAATCGTGTAGAAGTTATTAGATTTCGTGGCATCTTTTCTTCTGAATATCTTTATATCCTAGTTTAAGAAAAGAGCTTTTTCATTTTAGGGACATATATTGTGATTGTCTAGGTATTGAACATTTGAAATAATTGGTATTAAGGTAACGTGAACGATTGCTTACATAATAGAAATGGTGGTTGAAATGATAACATTTGAAACGAATGACATAAGTAAATGGCAGATTGAGCTTGAGATTATGAATTCAAATTCAAATTATAACCTTATGTCTAAAAATAAAAACACAATTTATTTTGAAGATATACAGTCAGAGTATGAAGAGTCTAAAAAGTTGAATACCACACGCCTTTTAATCAAAAAGAATAAAAGTTACATAGGCTTAGTAGATTACTGTCTTAATAACTCATCAGATAATACACCTTGGATAAGTTTGTTTGTCATTCACAAACAGTATCAAGGTGCAGGTAATTCGCTTGTAGCATATGAGCATATAGAAAACCTTATTAGACAGGAGCAAAAAGAAAAGTTACGTTTGGCAGTTCATAAAGAAAATAGTAGAGGGATAGATTTTTGGAGTAAATTAGGCTTCAAAAAATATAAAGAAGTAATTTTTGAGGATAAGCCTCATCTCTGTTTAGAGAAAAACTTCTAAAGTCTTTTTCCATAAACGTGGACAGTTGCTGAACATAGTAGCTGCCAAGCGGTTAATGTAAGAAGAGTACAGAATGAACTTAGAGTCTTTTACAATAATCATACAGCACAGGGATTTGGGGAGGTTTTTCTAATGGAAATAAGAGAATACGACACTAGTGATTTAGCACAACTCACAAGTTTAATGGCTGATTTAGGCTACCCTGCATCAATTGATGATATGAAAGTAAGAATGGAACGTATCGAATCCAATCCAAATTACTACACCTTTGTTGCAGAAAAGGAAAAATCTCTAGTTGGGATGATTGGAATAACGGTTCATACAACATACACAAGTAACGAAGCAAAGATCCAAATAACCTCGCTCGTTACGAAAAGACAATATCGTGGTCAAGGTATTGCAAAATCCTTGGTTAAATATGTAGAAGACTGGTCAATAAAAAGAGGCTCTAATTTTATATATCTTTTAAGTGGAAAAAGTGAAAAGAGGGTAAAAGCACACGAACTATATAAATTTCTTGGTTATGAAATAACGGGCTATAGGTTTGTAAAGCATTTGTAACGTTGACCTCTTGCTATCTATCTCATTTTTTTAAAAAGATAACAATGAGATTGTATTAAGGTATTCTGAGCAAATCAACAAATTGTTACAGCGTAGATTATAACAATTTCATATGAATGTAGGGAGATTAATTATGATTATTCGGAAACTAAATATAAATGAAGAACCTCCGATGGAATTGTTGTTATTGGCTGACCCTTCAAGAGATATTGTCAATGATTATGTAAATAGGGGAGAATGTTATGTAGCCGAAAGTGAACAGCAAGTTATTGGAGTGTATGTACTACTTCCAACAAGACCTGAGACAGTTGAGTTGGTGAATGTTGGAGTTGTAGAAAAGCTACATGGTACAGGTATAGGGAAGCAATTGGTGATGGATGCAATACAGATAGCAAAAGCAAAATGTTATAAAACAATTGAAATTGGAACTGGAAATTCAAGTATTGGTCAATTGGCTCTATATCAAAAATGTGGTTTTAGAATTATTGGTGTTGATTTGGACTTTTTTATTAAACATTATGAAGAAGGAATTTTTGAGAACGGTATACAGTGTAGAGATATGATTCGATTATCTCAAGATTTATAAGCTTAAAAAGAAAGGCCTTTGTTCTATAAACCGTGCGTTTATGAAATAGCACGTGACTTTGTTCATTGTAAAGGTTAAAGAACAATTTGTGTCGTAGTCAAATTCAGAATGTATGAATTTATCAAATTGCCCCTGATGATAATACTAGACAGAAATAGGAGAAAGAAATGAATGTTAAAGAAGATATTTAGTTCATATAATACGTTTCTGTTTTCATTATTAGTATCGAGGGTTGGAGATGCCTTATATACTTTTGCTATTCCTTGGATTTCATATGAGTTAACACAATCAGCTTTAATAATGGGTACAATTTATGCAATCAGTGTTCTGCCAATTGTATTGTTTGGACCTATTGTTGGTGTTTTAGTTGATAAATGGGATCGTAAAAATTTAATGTTATTGGCAGATGTTTTACGAGCAGTTTTAATTTCTCTTATCCCGTTATTCCATTTTATGAATATTTTACAAATATGGCACCTATATGTTATCTCTTTTGCATTAACTATTTTAAGCTTGTTATTTGATGTAACTATTATTACTGCTATACCGAATATTATAAAGCAATCAACAGGTAAAAAATTAACAACAGCGAACGCATCATTTCAACTAGTTAATCAATTAGCTGATATCATTGGTCCTATTCTAGCGGGTTTTTTAATTGCAATTATAGGTGGATTTAATATTCTTTGGATCGATGTAATTTCATTCTGTCTCACATTTCTAGCAATATTGAAACTACCCAACTTAGGGAAAAACAGTGGAGAAACTAACATTAGAAGTATATATAAGGACATGAAAGAAGGATTAATGTGGTTATTAAAAGATCGACTGAATTTAAGCTTTTCACTTCAGGCGATGGTCGGTAACCTAGGGTATAGTGCTGTTTATGCTGTTCTCATGTTTTATTTGCTTTTATCATTACAATTGGATGAGAACCAAATAAGTCTAAATTATGCATTGTTAGGTGCTGGTGGTCTGTTAGGAAGCTTTATAGTTGTACCTTTGGAACGTGTGTTACGTAGAGGGATCCTTATTCCTATGCTTTTATTAATTGGTACCATTGGTTTTGCTTATGCAATAGTTAGTGATTTTTGGCTTGCACCTGGAATATCTTTAGGTTTAGTTGCTACGTGTAATGTAGCTTGGAATACATTAGTTATGACCGTACGACAAGAGAGTGTCCCTAATTTAATGTTAGGGAGAGTACTAAGCTTCTCAAGAGTATTTACCCGCTTAGCTATGCCTTTAGGAGCACTATTAGGTGTATATGTGGCCGATCATTTTCATCCTGGAGGAGTTTTTATCGTTGCAGGAATTGCAAAAGGAATAGAGGTAGTCATTGCATTATTATCTCCAATTCGTAGGTTATAAACTAATAAACTGGTACATAAAAAGTGAGGTAGAACAAAGTTACTAGTATCTAAAAAAATAATAACCTTTCATTTAAAGATTTCATACTAATATTGGAAACATGGAGGGCTATATATGCATACATATATTTACATGGTAAGACACGGGGAGTCACCAAAGGATGGGAATGAAAGAACAAGAGGATTAACGGAAAAAGGTAAATTAGATTCTTGTCGAATAACGGAATTATTACAGGGAGAGGGGATCGGGGTTTTCGTTTCAAGTCCATATCAACGGGCAATTTTAACGATAGAGGAATTAGCTCAACGCTCGGGACAAAAAGTAATAGTATTTGAAGATCTTAAAGAAAGAATTTTCATTAACCGAAACGAGAGAATATCTGATGAGGAATTATTCCCTCTATTGAATAAGTCATACTCAAATCCTGATTTTGCTTTACCGGGAGGGGAGTCTAATTCACTTTGTCAACATCGAGCTATAAAGGTCTTGAATAAATTATTGAAAGAGTACAAAGGACAAAAAATAGCATTAGGTACTCATGGAGCAGTAATGGCTTTGATGATGGAGTATTATGACGATAAGTACGATTTAAATTTTTTGTTAAATACCTCTAAACCAGATGTATACAAAATGGAATTTAATGATCAAACATTAGTAGATGTAACAAGATTATGGAGTACATAACATTAAGATGGAGTAGGGTGGTATGTACAAATCGAGTTTACCCCTTCTAGATATTGATATCTAAAGGGGTATTTCTATGTCTAAAAGAAGAACATCTACAATTATGAGTGCATGCAAAATGGTTAGGCTCCCTGGTTATCTACTTACCATGACAATAGTTTGCTTTTTATCGTTCAATTGCTTCATTCGTTATGATGAGCGTTCCTATCCCAATTCCACACACCTTAATAGACGTTTTTAATGGTATATCTGTTGCTGCCACTACAATAGCTCCAGCTAATATCATTTTCTTAACTGACAAAGCTATTATGCGCGTCTCGTGTTCGGTTAATTTTGTACTTCATATCATTCCTTCCTATTTTAAATAGTTGATAATATTCCACCTTCTACCCTAATAGCTGACCCAGTAATAGCAGATGCTTGTTTAGATGATAAATATAGAGCCATTCCAGCGACTTCTTCCATCTCGACAAATCTTTGAATAACAGATGTGGGAAATGGTAGTGAAAAATTAAAGAATACTGCAGATTTTATCACGAAAAAATCCAGTGATGATGGTATTAGCTATGCACTCAAGCAATATAGCATAATTTAAATTTATTTTACTAATAGGAGCCTTTTGTAGGGAACGATAAATTAAACGACCATATGGCGCAAATCTGAAAGATAGATAAGCGCCTTTGTCATTTGCTAATGGATACTTTTTATAAATGGATATTTTTCTCATTAATACCTTGCATTACAAGTTAATTATGCATATACTAAATATATACCTTGTAAAACAAGATAATAAGAATGGTGGAACGATAATGTCACAAACACAAATGCTGAAAGGGATCTTAGATGGTTGTCTATTGGCAATTATACATGGCAAAGAATGCTATGGATATGAGATGGCTGCACGGTTAAGTGAGTATGGATTTGGTGCAGTAAGTGAAGGAACAATCTATCCTTTGTTAATGAGAATGCAGCGTGAAGGTCTCGTAACCTCTGTACGTAAAAGTTCAACAGCAGGCCCAAAAAGAAAGTACTATTCACTTACAGAAAAAGGAATTAATGCTTTGAATGATTTTTTAAGTAGATGGAGTCAACTGGAGAAAAGTGTTAATGCAGTTATTAAACAAGAAACAAAAAGGAAAGGTTGAGACAATGAAACGACATCAACTATCTGATAAAAGTAAGGAATTTATTGATGATTTAAGGTTGTACTTATTTTCAAGTGGAAAAAATGATAGTGAAATTAAGGAAATTGCTGAAGAGCTTGAAGTTCATCTTATTGAGGCTGAAAAGCATGGTAAGTCAATTGATCAAATAGTGGGGGGTTCACCCAAAGAATATATGAAAAATATTTCAAATGAGATGAAAACCGATTATAAGTTGTGGGCGAAATATGTTCCCCTCATTGTTATTAGTACATTGTCACTTTCTATCTTAGGAGATTTATTTCAAGGTACATTAAGTTATAGTCTATTGCAAATCGTAGGAACAATTTTGTTTAGTTTGATGTTCGCTGGAGGAGTTTTTATAACTTTTCGCTATACTGCTAGCAATCAAGTTTCAAAGTTAACAGAATTTCTTATTTTGTTACTTCCAATTATTATTACCTTAACATTCTTTGTAGGCTTAATGGTAGTAGATACATTTTATAAAACCCCAACTATCAACTTTGATTGGTTAGGTAGTCTAGTTATTGGCTTAATTGTTCTGACTTTTTTAGTTTTATTTTCAATTTGGGCAAAGACTCCTGTTATGTTTGTTATTTTGATAGCACTTCATCTACCGACATTTATATTATCGCTCACTACATATAGCGAAGATGTACGGTTGGTTATTGGGATGGTTATAACATATTTCATAATAGGAATCTATTTGTTCTTGGAATTTAAGAAACTAAAGAGAAAAAGAATGACAGATGCTAAATAAAACTATATTCAGAGTTGATAATGGGAGCTTTCATTGAGTGAAGCTGAATATTTATGTTAATAAAATCTTACATAAAAAGACATGTTTCTAGAAGAGACATGTCTTAATTAATGCTTATTTTTCATAGTTTCAATTTCGTACTAAAAGTGGGGAGATTCCACAACTCTTTGACGAGAGGCTACTTTCTAAAATCAGAGTCATTAAAAGAGCATCAATGAATATTATTAGCATAGTTGTTTGGAATAAGGTATGTTACTCACCTTATGGATATCTTTTCTTTAAATGAGTGAAACTTTATAAGAAAAACCTACGTCTTCTAATGTAAGAAAAATAATTGGTAGTTATTTGGAATATATGGACTTAGCTCAAGCTAGTTTTCCAATGTTTCTTCTACTAAAAAATGAATACGTGTGAAACATATTTTCGTTATGTGAAGGAGAGTTGAATATGGAGAATAAGAACAATGAAGAGGATGGAGCAAAATCAGATAAGGAGACTAAGAAAGAACGTGATACAGTTTCTATTGAATGGGGAAAATTCTTTAAAGACCTAGATCATACCCATCAGTTTTAAAATGTATGTTGAAAAGGCAATAAAGCTATTAAAAAGAGCCATTAATAAACATACAGTGCACTGAAACAATAGTTTGAACCAACGTAATACTAGTTATAATACTAATTACTTAAAAAAGTTAGGTGATTTCTTATCAAAAAGGTATTATCTTCTGTATTAATAATTTCTATAATAATAATGACAGGTTGTAACGTATTGGATAATACAAATACACCATCAGATGATGCTAAGTCCGATGATTTAAATAGTAATAAGCAGCCCGTTAAGTTAACTGAATTTACAACATCTGAAAGTAAAGACCTTTTAACAAAACTGATCGAATTTGAAAATAACAATGGCTATATAGTCTTAATAAAAGATGCTAATTCAGTACAATTAGTAGTAGATGTTTATAACTTAGAAAAAGGAAAATACACGGTAGCAATAGTAGACAATCATGACAATGGAGTCTTGGTTGGAGAAGATAATGTAAGTATGAAATATGGACAATTAATAGATGATGTAACTTTTACACCTAGTAATTCACATAAGCTACGTTTGTGGACTGTTCATCCTACAAGGTTATTTGAGAAAGGTGAACCTATGAAATTAGTAATTAAAAACTCTAACGGTAAAGAAATAATTAATGAAGAACTTATGATTAAAGAGGAATAACCCTGGCCTAATAAGGTCAGGGTAAGTGAGTATTAAAATCAGTCATTAAACTAGAGTAGGAAGAAGTTCAAGGTGGAACTTATAATATATATTACTTTTTTTATGGGGTTACATGCTGTCTTATCTTTTATGAAAACAATTCTAAAATAGGCTATATTAAGGTGAGTAAGTACTGAATTCAGTCCTTACTCACCGCTAGATTCCTCTCATCAGAGGAGTAAAATATAATTATTACAAACTACCAAAATGTCTTCGTACAATAGTACGCTAGATGATCTTGTTTTATCTCGAGTGGTTTTATTCTCCCTTAATACTCATTGCTTGAAGGGAGAGGTATTCTCGTCTTCTAATCTTATGGATTCTTCTAATACATATGTTTGCTTACGTTTACGTACTAAGCTCATCATTCCTGCAATTAAGAATAGCAAAGCTGTTAAATAACCTAAGATTCCATCCAATAAAGATGCTACTAATGTTATGAAGATAATTGGTACCGCAGCAATAATTAACGACGTCCCAGCTAGTAGTGGCTTCTTATTTCCTCTCAGGCTAAAGACGGCAATTAGACCTAACATCAGACTAATAAAACCGGCTACCATAACGAGCCATACTGTACTAGCCATGCTTTCAATAAAATCAGTTATATTAGTTACTGCCACATCAGGATAATCTAAAGCTATCTCACCCTCCAATTCACTTAAAAACTCTTCGTTTTTTAAATAATATATCATTCCGGCTCCAATAATAGCTATTAATGCACTTAAGATGGATGCTATCCCTGAAATAATAATTTCTCCTGTTCTCTTCAAAGTAACATCTCCCTTTCTACGTTGATTATGTGAATATATTACCATAATTATGTTGATTTATCATAGTTTGTAAAATATGATAAAATTAATTGTTGGAATAGTAAGATTATTACTATAGCGGAGAATACTATATTGACCATATATTGGAGCTTGTCTGAATATGATGATCCAACTTAATACGATATAGGGAATATAGAGGTTTGACCCATATAACAGAGGATTTGACCCGTAAACATAGTGATTTGACCCGTAAACATAGAGGTTTGACCCATATAACAGAGGATTTGACCCGTAAATGTTGCCATACTACCATTGTTAATAAAGAAAACAGAATTGAATCCGTGCTGAGTGAATTTTTACTATTTACATATGAGGTCATAAGGATTGTTGAAAGTATGATGGAATACTTTAGCTTTTTAACAAAACAATGACTAGTATTACTATTCCACCTATTATAAATATTGAAATAGGGAGAAGTATAGCAAGAGATAATGGCCAACTCCAACTTTGAATTTCTGCAACAATAAATAATATGATTCCAATACCAATCAGTATCTTCCCAGGCATGGAACGATTTTTAGAAGGTAATTCTTTAGTTATCCACCAAGCGAAAACAACAATGAAAAAGGGTACTCCAATAAAGAATAAACTTTGTACCAACATTATTTTTCTCCACCCCTTTACAATATTCTTATAAAAATTTGCTCTTTATCTTATCATTAGCATACAGGTTATACGACCTTAATTTTTCATTAATAGCTCTAGCTACTAATAATACTAGATAATTATTAATATATATATGAAGAATTTCTTAAGATTTCTAAACCTATATTTTTCACGGCTTATGTGACAGCTAACATTAATCCATAATGATTATTGAGTCGATAAGTTCTTGTTCTAGAAATGAATAAGCGGGGAGCCAGGAGCACGACCAATGGATCATGCTATTGTTACCAATTTGAACCGAAACATGCGGTTTTAACGTTTGTCATCGTTTTAGAAAATAAAAGATACCACAAATTTTAGTGTGTATATGTTTATAACTTAGTAAAATAAACAACCGAATATAGCCATGTTAATAAGCTGTCGATATAGAAAAGGTGTTTCCCCAGGATCATATATAGTAGAGTCTACATATGATTAACAGATATTTAAGCTTGATTTGCTTATAAGATTTTTTTCACTACTATGTTTAACGGCTTGGGAAGGTAAAATCTAAAACAAGTGTGATAATAGAAGGGAGTTAATAATGACTAATTCCATCTTATCTACGAAACTCAATATCCCAATAATGAGGCGAGAGTTAGTTATACGAGACCGTTTAATTAAGCAGCTAAACGATGGGATGTATCGGCATTTGACTCTCATATCAGCTCATGCAGGTTTTGGGAAAACGACATTAGTGAGCGAATGGCTTGCCAACTGTAATTGTGCTGTAGCTTGGCTGTCGTTAGAAGAGGGAGATAATAATCCTCACTCTTTTCTCTCTTATATTATTGCGGCAATACAGACAATAGAGGAAGATCTAGGTGATGAACTTTTGAGTTTACTCGGATCTCCCCAGCCACCCAAATTGGAGGATATCTTAACTTCTCTTCTCAATGAAATCACTTCAATTCCATATAATTTTATTCTCGTACTTGATGACTATCATACGATCCATACACAACCTATAAACGAAGCTATGACATTCTTTTTAGAAAACATGCCTCCACAGATGCATTTAGTAATTACAACTCGTGAAGACCCTAAACTTCCTTTGGCACGTTTACGAGCAAAAGATCAGCTGACGGAAATACGCAACTCAGACTTACGCTTTACCAGCTCTGAAGCTGCTAGCTTCCTTAATCAAGTGATGAATTTGAAGCTGTCAAAAAACAATATCGATAACCTTGTAGCGAAAACGGAGGGATGGATTACTGGCCTTCAATTGGCTGGGATTTCCATGGGCGGACATGATGACCCATCAAGCTTTGTAAAATCATTTACAGGAAATCACTCTTTCATAGTGGACTATTTAGTAGAAGAGGTTCTTAAACAACAGTCAGTATATATTCAGAATTTTTTATTGCAAACATCAATTTTAGATCGTTTATGTGGCTCATTATGTGATGCAATAATGCAAGATACATTTCTTAAAGGGCAGCAATCACTTGAGTTTATAGAAAAATCGAATCTGTTTATTATTCCTTTGGATAATGAGCGTCGCTGGTATCGGTATCACCACCTTTTTGCAGAGTTGTTAAAACAAAAATTGTTGCATAGCAGTGATGATACCTTAGTGAGCAGTGGTATAGATATTGCGCAATTACATATACGCGCAAGTATTTGGTATGAAAAAAACAACTACGAGATTGAGGCATTTCAGCATGCTACAGCTGCTGGTGATGTAGAAAGAGCTGAACGTATATTGTTGGGGAATGGGATCCCTCTTCACTTTCGTGGAGCTGTTGTCCCTGTAATGAAATGGCTTGAAACATTAACAACAGACACATTGGATGCTCATCCTACATTATGGGTTATATATGCTTCAGTTCTCTCTATGTCTGCTCGATATAACGAGGTTGAGCCTAAATTACTCGCTGCTGAAAGGGCCTTGCATGGACTTGAGAAAAATATGAAAACTCGGAACCTTACAGGCCATATTGCTGCCATACGTGCGCTGCTAGCTACAGCCCAAAATAATGTGGACGTGATTATTTCCGAGTCTCTTATTGCACTAGAGAATCTAAGCCCAAGTAATTTAGCGGTGCGAACTGCAACTACTTGGAAGCTAGGTATAGCCTATGAACTACAAGGTGACAATACCAAAGCGAAACAAGCATATTCAGAAGCTATTGCTACTAGTAATGCGTCTGGAAATAGAATAATTGAAATATTATCCACAATCGCGCTAGGGAACTTACAAGTAAAAGAAAACCTGCTCATGCAAGCATGTAAAACATACGAGCAAGCTCTAAAAATGAAGGATGAAACGCCGTCATCATATTCGTATCCTGTATATATTGGTTTAGCCCGTATTTATTACGAATGGAACGATTTAGATGTAGCCATTGAATATATAGAGAAAAGTAAACAACTAGCGAAATATATAGAAAATTACAATCAAATCATTACGTGTAACCTTCTATATGTCCAAACATTGCTTGCGAAAAAGGATCTTGAGAGCGCAACTAGCATCTTATATGAAATAAAACAGTTTGCTTTTCAGTATGACTTAGAAGATCGGATGTCAGAAGTCAGTGAGACAGAGGTACTTTTATTGTTAAATCAGGGAAAGGTTCATGCTGCACGTAAATTAGCTGAAACATACAAACTCCCCCATAGTCAGGCAAGAGTATATCTTTCTCAAGGAGACATCGCTAAAGCCCAGCATGAGTTACACACTTACTACCAAGAGGTAAGCCAAAATGGTATGAGAGAAAAAATGTTGAAGTTGAAGGTTTTACAGGCAGTAGTTTCTTATTCAGATGGTGAAACAGACGAAGCATTACAATTGTTAACAGACCATCTATTAGAAGCAAGCTCTGGTCGCTTTGTTCGAACTTTCCTTGATGAAGGGGAGCATATGGAACAATTATTGATTAAAGCATATGCTAATGGGATTATGCCAGAGTATATAGACCTTTTACTACAAGCATTCAAACTTGATTATGTAGCACAACAAAATATGACTCAACCCCAGCTCCTATTTGATGCTTTAAGCGAACGTGAGCTTGAGGTTTTACAGCTAATAGGTCAGGGGTTTTCAAACAAAGAAATTAGTAAAAAACTATTTATTGCATTAGACACTGTGAAAGGACATAATCGAAGGATTTTTGAAAAGCTTCAGGTTAGAAGGCGCACTGAGGCTGTAGCCAAAGCACGTGAGATGGGGTTGCTGTAGAATCTTATTCGTTTGTCGCTTAAATTTCTTACACCTACATATTGAAAAACAACACTAAAGTGTCTATGGATTTTAAAAAAATGGAAGTAAAATAAAATACAGGCTTCTAAGACTCTGCTTTAAATAACTGAAAAATGTTCATAAGGAAGATAACATCATTATTGAGGAAGATATGGAAATATTGTAAACTGCCAACCTCAGTTCACAAAAAGGAACTAATAGAACTAATGAAGAGGCTATTTGTAGGTTTTTCATAACCTAGACAGCCGGTAGTCGTCTTGTATTCTCTTGAGTCGTTAAATGAGTAGGTAAAAATAATAGCTAATTTAACAAAAGATGAAAGGAGAACAAATTAATGAAAGCATACAGAATGACTGCAGTGATCGTGGGTGTCCTCTACATCATCGGAACGGCATCAGGAATTTTGAGTAAGTTAGTTACCATGAATCTATTTACTGGGGAGGATTTTTTAAGCAAAATTGCTGCCAATCCTTATCAGCTTAACCTAGGCGCATTTTTTATTCTCATGATGGGGCTTTCTTTAGCGGCGATGCCTGTGTTCTTATATCCACTTTTCAAAAAAAAGAATGAAGCCCTGGCACTAGGGATGGTCGTATTCCGAGGACCACTAGAAGGAAGTGTATATATCCTAGCGGTAGTCAGTTGGTTATTGTTAGGTGTGTTCAGCAAAGAATTCACAGTCGCTGGAGCAGAGGTGGCATCTTTACAGGTGATTGGTAATGTCCTGCTTCAGGCAAATGACATCATGAGTCCCGTTACGACTATTGTTTTTATCATCGGGGCAATGCTGCTGTACACCCTTTTCTATCTCACCAAACTTATCCCTCGTTGGTTGTCTGTCTGGGGTTTGATCGGAGCGGTTATTTATCTGGCTGTCGACTTATTAAAGTTATTTGGGCTAAACCTTAATTTAGAAATGTTGTATGCTCCGTTGGGTGTGCAAGAGATGATAATGGCACTTTGGTTGATTATTAAGGGATTCAACCAAGCGGACCTTGATGAGTTGCTGACTGCTAAGCACAGCAAATAAATGCCAATTATCATTTCAAACGCACGATAGGTAATATATGAAAAGCTCGACGTGAGATAATTTAGACCCAATTGCTTTAAATAAGCTTCTTTTAGAAATTTGTTGCTCTTTCACTAAAACTCGAGTAACTGAGATGTACTATATGATTTTTGAAGATACCGATGTGTATATTTTTTTAGTACGAAAACAACTTAGTACAAAAAGCATGATCTGAACGGAAGAAATAGGTTGATAAGCAGTGATGATAATTATAAGGAGGAGATATCAATAAAAGCGATTACATGCATTAAATACGGTCCACCTGAAGTCCTTCAGCTTAAAGAAGTGGAAAAACCCATTCCAAAAAACAATGAAGTACTCGTAAAAATACACGCAACTGCAGTAACTGCAAGTGATTGTGTAATTAGAGGTTTTAACATGCCTGGCAACCCCAGCTTTCCTAAAAAGCAAATCATGGAACTGATGATGAGAATATTTCTAGGGTTTTCAAAACCAAGAAATCCTATAATCGGACTCGTATTCTCAGGGGTCGTAGAATCAGTAGGTAACGATGTTGAGCTATTCAATAAAGGTGACCAAGTATATGGATTTACAGGTAATAGCCGTGGAACATATGCTGAGTACAAATGTGTATCTACGAAAGAAATTGAGCAAGGGGAATTGGCGCTAAAACCGAAAAATATAAGCCATAAAGAAGCGGCAGCGATAGTTTATGGTGGTGCTCTGGCAATGCACTTTATGCAAGATGGTGATATCCAAGATGGAAAGAAAGTGCTTATTTATGGCGCTTCAGGAGCAATAGGGACGACTGCGGTGCAATTAGCAAAACAATTAGGTGCTGAAGTCACTGCGGTATGCAGCTCAACAAATAGAGAATTAGTGAAATCTCTAGGTGCAGACAAAGTAATCGATTACACTAAAGAGGATTCATTAAACCAATTAGAACTTTATGATTTTATCCTTGATGCTGTTGGAAAAAACAAAAGCTCGAAACTAAAAAGGCAATGTGAAACAGCACTTAGTAATAGTGGAAAATACGTGTCTGTAGATGATGGATTTTTAAAGATACGTCCACAGTATCTTATTAAACTCAACGAGTTAATTAAAGCGGGACATGTTAAGGCAGTCATAGACAGGAATTATCCATTAGAAGAGATTGTTGAAGCTCATAAATACGTAGATCAAGGTCATAAAAAGGGGAATGTAGTCATAACTGTATAATATTTTGGGCATAAGGATGTTTAATAACCATACTACCCCAATAACTTAAGCTAGAACTGATCCTTTATAGCAGCTAATTCAAATTTGACTTACGGCACTGTTTTTAAAGCCAGTTGAAAAATTATCAGGAATAAATATGAACATGCTACTTTAAGTGAAAAAGACAATGACAAGTATATATTGATAAAATAATTTGTTAGTTAATTTATGAAGTGAAAAATTAGGATACTTTATTAAAATGGCGCCTCTTTCCAAAAGAAGGCGTCATTTTTATGACTTGGAGCAGAATTATGGAATAAATATATTGCGTATTTTACATAGTACTATTGTTGATCGAGCTACTCGTTTTTAGCAATATCGTTTTCTTCTTCTATTATTTAACTTCGTTTCACAGCCCTTAAAATGCCAAGTAATGGAATCCTAATAACTAATTATTAGTAAAGACTTAAGAAATTCTTCACTATTATGTATCGGGGTTCTTAAGAATCACTTAGTAATATTAGTATCAAATAAATGGTCGGTTGATATTTTTGCAATATAGAAATTTAAAAAGAATGTATCAACCTTCCTGCAATAGAGACATCTAGGTCCTAAATATAACATGGGTTTGTTATAAGAGAAAATGAATTGGAGGTATCCTTATGATTGAAGTGAATAATGTCATAAAAAAATATGGTAGAAAGCGTGTATTAAAAGATGTGTCTTTTACTGCTAAAAAAGGGGAGGTTACTTGTTTAATTGGTATTAATGGTGTAGGTAAAACTACGATTATGAAATCCATTATGGGATTAATGCCTATAGATAGTGGTGAAATCCTCATTGATGGTGAAAGGCTCCATAAAGGGAGCTATGAGAAAATCACCTTTATTCCAGATTCAATAACGATGTTACCACATATGAAAATACATGAAGCCTTTACATTCATGGCTGACTTTTACGATTGTTGGAATCAACAACGTGCCACAGAGCTGCTTCAATTCTTTAAATTAAATGAAGCTGACAGAATCTCAGATTTATCGAAAGGAAATACAGCAAAAATGAATCTTCTACTAGGATTAGCGATGGATGTAGAGTATATCCTAATGGATGAGCCTTTTTCAGGTATTGATGTGTTTAGCCGTGAAGAAATTGCAAATGTGTTTACTAGTGAATTAATAAAAGATCGTGGCGTCATCATCACCACACATGAAATAAACGATATTGATCATTTAATAGATAAAGTTGTTTTACTAGAAAATGGAGAAGTTTTAAAAGAGTTCGATACAGAAGAAGTCAGAAAGAGCCATGGGAAATCAATCATCGATGTGATGAGAGAGGTGTATATAGTATGAAACGTTATATGAAGTTAATAGATTTTGAGTTTAATCGTTTTATAAAATTATATGTTGTATTAATGGGGCTGACGTTCTTTTCACAAATGGTCGGAGTCATTTTTCAATCAAGAAGGTATGTAAATCGAGCTAATGAACAAATATATGGAAATTTCATTCCAATGGATGTGTTTTTGCAAGAGAATGGAACGATGTCCTTTCTAAATATTTCAGAAACGCTATTTTTTAAGGCACCGATATTATTTGCTATCGTTACGTTAATACTATGTGTGTTTTTTATTTGGTACCGTGATTGGTTCGGTAAAAATACATTTAGTTATCGTTTATTAGCGTTACCAACTGCACGTATTAACCTTTATTTAGCAAAGGCGACAACGATTCTACTACTAATATTAGGTCTCGTAGCATTCCAGTTATTATTGTTACTCATTGAAGGTCAAGTTTTCCAATGGATGGTCCCTCATGAGTTTCGTACCGATTTAACTTTCATTGAAATTACAACTCAAGACACATTACTAAAAAACTTAATTCCAACAACTTTCACTGAATTTCTACTTTATTACGGAAGTGGCATGACATTTGTATTTATTGCTTTTACCGTTATTTTGTTTGAACGATCTTATCATTTAAAAGGGGTGTTCTATGGCATTATCTATTGTGTTTTATGTCTTTTCATTTTGTTGGCTCCTTTATTAATAAATAAACTTGTTTTAAATGATTATTTGTATCTCAAGGAACTATTTTTTGTGGAACTAGGAATTGGAGGAATTATCTTAGTTGGAAGTATTTTAATCGGGCATTTCCTTTTAAAGAAAAAAATTATGGTTTGATAGGAGGCCAAAACTAATGAAACGATTTGGAAAAACAATTTTGCTTTGTATTGTTACTGTAATAATAATAGGAACTTTTTATATGCAATCTAGTATAGCTGCAACAGAAAATAAACTAGTTGAATGGAAAAAAGTAAGTGGAAATGAGGATGCAGTAGAAAATATAGAAATATTGGCAGGCGGTTATACAAAAGAAACGCGTGAATATCACAACTTGCAAATTACAAATAAGAATACAATTAATCGAAATAACACGCCGTCTCTGCTTGAACAATTGTCAGAGAGTTGGATACACCCCATTATTTTGGAATGGAGAGAACAGTACAACAATTTTATGCGTAGTAAAAATTCAATTAACTTAAATCACTATTATGAAGATGATAACGTACTAGTTTATGTCGGTGATATTTGGGATTATCAATCTCGATCCAATATTTCATTTAATATTGATATTCTTAATAAAAAATCTGAAGAAGTTAGCTCAATCCAGTTGAAGTTACCAAATAAAGAAAGTTATGATTTCCTAGACGTAAGAGAGATCCAAGTACTTAATGGGATCGCTAAGGTCTTTGCAAGTGGTCAGCGGAAAGATGGAGGAGAGGATTTAACGGTTTACACGTTTGATATAGATGAGCAAGAGTTCATGAATAGTGAATTACTACTTTCTACACTGATTATACCAAGTACGATAACCAATTTCTATGCAACCATAACGATGATGAATGATTTAAAATCTGTTGAACCTCAAAAATATCTTTTAATGAAAGCTGATGCTACGATTTATAGTGAAAATGGTGAGACGGTACAATATGACGATGGTTCAGGTTCAGATCCTAATGAACTTGTTATATACAACATAGAGACAAATCAATCCAAATCATTGACTATACCAGATGAAATATTAATATCTTCTAATTCATCTACAATTGTTGGTTCAACGCTATTCTTTCCATCTCAACAAGAAGATGAATTTGGAGTCATTATGTATGATATAGAAAAGGAAGAATGGGGCGATAAAATAACTTTCGATTTTCTTAATGAACAAACTGGTTATGATATAAAATATCAGTTAATAAATGGAAAAATAAATATACTCCACCCAACAACTAATGGTTATGCCCTTTATGTTAGTGATTTATCCTCAGGGGAATTATTATATGAAGGAGAACTTACAAGTGAAAAGTATGATCAATTGGGTATTCAAAGTTTAAGTTAATGATTTAAAGCAGCCCAATAATGGATTATTTGGGGCTGCTTGTCTTTATTACATTGATGAGAGATTTTATCTTAAAAATGCAAAATAATATTCTTAGTAGAGATTAATGAGCGAAACAGTAATTTCTTAGTTGGAAAACTAAGCGAAAACAACCTCAGTAAAAGCTCAAGAAGGGAATGTACTTATATGTATTTAAAGTTTCCACGCACCTTTTAACAATTTGATACCTTCTATAATCTCAGCTTCAGATAAGCCTCCATAACCTAGTATTACTTTAGACTCTTCATACTTTGTAGATTCGTCGTAATATGTTGATAAAGGATATACTTTTACACCAACCTCTAGAGCTGAAGTAACAAGCTCTTCCTCTACCATTTCGTTACTAACTTCTAGAATAATATGTAGCCCTGATTTTTCGCCAATGATATTTACTTGATTCCCAAAATCATTAGTAATAGATGTTATTAACGTATTTTGTTTCTTCCGGTATAATGTTCTCATTTTATTTAAGTGACTGTCCCAATACCCTTCTTTCATAAATCGAAATAATGTATCTTGATGTAACCTTGAAGCTGCTTGTTTATAAATAGAGAAATACTCTTTATACCGTTCTATTAGATGTGGAGGTAATATCATATAGCTTATACGAATAGATGGAATTAACGATTTTGAAAAACTTCCTAAATATATTACATTGTCATAGTTATCGAGTCCTTGTAATGATGGAATTGGTTTTCCTTTGTATCGAAATTCACCATCATAGTCATCCTCAATGATATAGGCCTTGTTTTCATGAGCCCATTTTAATAAATCAATCCTGCGTGAAATAGGCATAACCATTCCAAGCGGAAACTGATGGGATGGAGTAACGTAAACAACACTCGCTCCGCTTTGTCTTAGCAATTGCATATTAATTCCGTCTTCATCAACAGGAATTGCAGCTGTCTTATTTACTTGATTTTTTATAACAGCCATTGTTCCATTAAATCCAGGATTTTCGAATGCAAATACATGGTTTATTCCTATTATTGTGCATAATTGACTTATTAATTGCTGTGTGCCAGCTCCAATCACTACTTGGTCTGCGGAACATCTAACGCCTCTGGATGCAAAAAGATGTTTTACGATAAGCTCTCGAAGTGATATTTCTCCTTGTGGGTGCCCAAAATTTAAAAGTTCTCCTTGGTCTTCATATAATGACTGGATAGTTAATTTTCTCCATAATGTATACGGGAACTTTTCTAAATCTACTCTTCCGACGTTGTAATCGACTTTAATGTTTGTACTTTCTACTTTCCTATTATTGGTTTGTAGTGGGTGAGGATGATTATGAAATAAAAATATGCTGTTATCTAAATCCGTTACAAAGTATCCTTTTCTTTGTATGCTTCTTACATAGCCCTCAGCACATAACTGATCGTATGAGGCCTGAATGGTGTTAAGGCTAATACCTAGATGTTGTGATAACTTTCGTTTAGACGGGAGTTTTTCTTTTGGTCGAATACTTCCGGCTATGATTTCTTTTTTAATATAATTAGTCAATTGAATATAAATAGGTTTTTCACTCTTAGTATTTAATATGGGTGTTAATTCAATCAATGTGAATTCCTCCATTTATTCCTGGTACCATTCATTTTATGAAAACTGATACTTTTAATTATATCAATCTATGGTTAAATATGAATAACAAGCGATAGGAGTTAGTTGAACTTTATTGAAAACAAATGTAAATAATCAAGATGAATTTTTATAACGTACATAGGAATCATTCAACATAAGGTATGGTCAACTAATTATTGTAATTGTGCATGTTATTCAAACTTATGATATGAAGTACAACTTGTTATTAAATTAGAAGGGGAGTTTGTTATGAAATATAGACCATTAGGTAATACAGGTATTCGTGTATCGGAAGTTGGGTTTGGCTCATGGCAACTTGGAAATAGGAAGGATTGGGGAGGAATGAATGATGACCAAGCCATTAAGCTAGTTCATGAAGCTATTAATCAAGGCTGTAATTTCTTTGATACGGCACCTAACTATGGATTAGGAAAAAGTGAAGAGCTGTTAGGAAAAGCATTAGTTAGTAAAAGAGACCAAGTGATTATTAATACAAAATTTGGCCATCATTCGAACAATACTCAAAATTTTGATGTGAGCTTATTACGTCAATCACTCGAAGGAAGCTTAAAACGTCTAAATACTGATTACGTCGATTCGATATTATTGCATAATCCTCCGTTTCAATTTCTTAATGGAGAAAGTCCTCATTATGAATTACTAGAGCGTTTAAAAGAAGAAGGAAAAATTCGTGCATATGGTGCTTCGGTTGATTCAAGTGTTGAATTATTCGAATTACTAGAAAGCACAAATAGTCAAGTGATTGAAGTCATGTATAACATCTTCCATCAGGAGCCTGCTAAAGCATTTCAATTAGCAAAAGATAAGGGTGTTGGCCTTATTATTAAAGTCCCGCTAGATTCTGGTTGGCTTTCTGGTAAATATAATGCACATAGTACATTTGAAGGTGTGCGTAGTCGTTGGTCGAAAGAACAAATTGAAACAAGAGCAAAATTATTGTCTAAGCTACGTTATCTTATAAACGATGGGTCAACGATGGTGCAAACTGCTTTACGGTATATTTTAGCTTGTCAGGAAGTCTCGACGGTTATTCCAGGAACGAAAAATATTCAACAGCTATATGAAAATAATTCAGCTACAGAAAAGGCAATGTCAATAGATATGGTCAAACAAATACAACGGTTTTGGGAAAAGGAATTGCAAAATCAGCCGTTACCATGGTAGACGTTCTTGTTTGATAGCTTTATATTGCTCTTTAATTTTTATAGTTTATCTTGTTGATTCAAGCTATTATTGAAAATGTTTGCTTACTAATTTTGTGAATTTAACAAAATTGAAAGAATACTAGGTTGAGGGGAAATGTAACATGGCAGTGTGGGAAAGGTGGGTACCAATTGAAGGAATTCCTTCAAAAATATATAATTCGGCACTTATAGATAATAAGGAAGGACTGACGTTAACATTTATTGATGAATATGACGAGACAGAGATAACGATGACATTTGATGTAGGTGTATTGTCTTATTCAAATACTGAAGAAGGCTCATTAATTAAAATGCTATATTCACTATATAACAATTATGACGAAGGATTTTATAGTGAGTGGTCTCTATTCAAATTAGGTGATTCGGAATATTTAAGTTGGTTTCTTGAAGAGAATGGTGGTTTATACGACACTATTAATATTAGCCATTACGTATTTCTTACACCAAATGATGTAATAGAAGTGTTGTCAAAATACCCACCTACTATAGCATTAACAAAGCTTGTTTAAGGCTCTTTTCGTAATATAGAAGATAAAACTGTCGTTTTATACAAGACAAAATGCCCCGAATATTAGTTGTATACATGTATATTTCTTCGCACGAAAAACAACAATCTAAACGAAAGCAGCTTATGATGAAAAGCAACAATTAATGCGAGAACAGCCTTGTTTAGAAATGTAGGTGGTTTATTTTTTAATAATCTCATATGGTAGCCCAAGTAAAATAGCTTGTTAGGAAATTCTACTATAGAAAAATTGAGATTAGTTTACCTGACAACTAAGTTAAAACTTATTAATCTATTGATAGCACTTTTCTTTTTAAATAATCATGAACGACAGTGCTCATTAACTTTGGGAACTGCATCCACATATAGGCGTGCTTAGACCCTTCAATATGCTTAATTTCACTTTTTTCTACTAATGTAGAAAATTTTATCATTATTTCTCTAGCCGTTAAGTTGTGCCACTCATCATCACTCGGTAACATGAGAATAGGGCATTTAACTTTCTTATAATATTCTTCAAACTTAACATCCCAATAATGTTGAATATATTCCTGTCTTGCAAGCAGTGGAAAACAGTTAGTAAAGTACCCGTCTTCAGTTTTTGACATATTATGTTTAACAAAATTTAAGAAATGTTCGTTCCATATACCTTGTTTTTTAAAGTCATCTTTCATTGCATTAACGAAATCATCCTTTGTGTTGAAAGCTGGTCTTGTAAAATTCATTAAATCTATACGTCTTTTGTCAATTGTTTCTGTTATTATTTCTTCACTATCATTTATTAAGCCATAAGGTCCAAATTCATTGTATAAAGCCCCTTCACATATAATTGATTTGACCATGTCCGGATATGATGAAGCAAAGCTTAAAGCAATTTCTGCACCTAATGAGCTGCCTACAATATGACACCTCTTAACCCCTAATTCTTTTAATAACAAATACATATCTTCTGCCATATCATCAATATGGTAACCCTCTTTCGGACTATCTGACTTCCCATGACCTCTTATATCTGGAACAATTAAATTATAATGATTTGTAAAATGTGGGATAAGGCTATCCCACATATGGGAATTCCCAGAGCTAAAATGTAAAAAAAGAATCGTTTCTCCTCCAGGAATTGAATATCTGACATTGATATTGACCCTATTCTTTAGCGTGAATAATTGTTCAATCAATTTTGCTTCCCTCCTAAGCTGTTTCAATATTCCTTTATTAAGAGTGATTACTGTAGACTTACTAATTCAAAATTGATTATAGCAAAGTAACTCTGACATATACTTGTCAGGGTTGTTAATGTGTTTTTACATTGACACTTTTCGTAAACGTTGTTGTTATTTATAAAATTAACAAAGTAAAAAAGAAGTCTTATGTCATTGTCATCATATATAGAAGAGAAAATGCCCCGAAACAATAGTTGTATCCATGTATAGTTATTAGTAAGAACAACAACTATACATGCGAAAACAGCCTTTACTTACAAAGGCATTATTGTGCATAATACAGTATTCAATAGGAGATATGTAAACAGAACAATTAATTACATTGGTATTTATGATTCACTCAAGGAAATAGATATGATCACTGGGTTATAGGATAAAAAATACATAATTAGTTCAATATTAAAAATATATCAATTTTTTTTGATATATAACTTGCAATATATTCTCACGTGGGATATAGTATTAATTAATCAAATAATTTTGATTTATAAAGAAATGAAGAAACATTTGAGCAAGAAACGAATGGATGTTCATTTCATGAACAATTTAAACACTTGAGATTTTGTGTAACAATGCTGACATAACCAAACAAGAAATAGAAATTTATTATCTTTAAATTTAAGTTGTCAGATTCGTTCTACTTGTTGTTCATTTTTTTTGATCTATACATCAAAAAAAGTTGATATATTATTCATTAGGAGGTAACAAAGTATGAAAATTCATGTTGGTTTAAATGTAACAAATTTAGACGCTTCGATTGATTTTTATGCGAAGTTATTCGGAACAAACCCAGCAAAGGTCAAACCTAACTATGCGAAATTCTTGCTAGAAGAGCCAGGATTAAATTTCACATTAAGGCCTGTAGATAGTGTAGTAGGAAATCACATTAATCATTTCGGCTTTCAAGTGTCTAGACCAGAAGAGTTAATAAAGCATAAAGAAAGATTGGAAACTCAAGGGTTCTTCTCTAGAGATGAGAAAGATACAACATGTTGTTACGCTAGGCAAGATAAATTTTGGATCACTGACCCAGATGGCCATGAATGGGAATTCTTTTTCACCAAAGAAGACACTGAGGAAGACACTATTAATAATAATTGCTGTGCTTAATATGAAAAGGGAGGGAGAAATACTTATGAATGATTATGAGTATGAACAAATGATGAAAGAACAAATGCGCAAACTGGATTTGATTAACAGAGAGGCATGGAAATATGAGCCCTTTTATCGATCAAAGATGTCTATCTCAATCAAATCCCTCTATTCTAAATTAACTAGAAAATTATTTCGAAAACAACAACCTGTACCTTGCTGCATAAGCTAACTATATTGAAACCGCCAAAGATCAGTTGAAAAGCCTGATCTTTGGTAGTTTTGTTTCATAATTTTATTGGCTTCCTTGATTCATTTGGGCTAAATCCTGCATAACGTCAGCTGCAACATCAGCCAATAGCTCTGAAATGTGAATTTCTCGAGATGTTTGTGCGCCATGTTTTAATACTTTGCCTATCAAATATTGTGTTTTATCTTCACCAGCACGTTCGATAAACATTTTGCGTTCAAGGTCGATGGCTGCTTGTTCATCTTTAAGTGCTAAATCAACAATATCCTTTATCATGTCTATATTGCGATGATCAAGGAAAGTTAATGGAGGTACAACTTGCTGTAGCATTTCTTCAATAGAATCCGATGGAATGTGACGTGTAATCAGACCAAAGCGCTCGGCAGTAGGAGCATCCATATCTGCACTCGTCAAGAGGAATTCTAAAGCTCTTGTACGGCCTAATCGTCGTGCAGCTTGTACACTTCCTTGTCCACCTGGAGGTATGTTTGTACTTAACTCGGGTTGAGCGAACACTGCATTTTCAGTTCCATATACTATATCGCAAGCCATAACAAGTTCATTTCCACCACCTCGTGCTGCACCGTCAACTATTGCAATCGTAATTGCGCGCATGTTCTTCACGTCCTCAATTAATTGCATAAAATTTTCAGTTCCTGTTATACCTTCTTCTTTACGATTTATAACAAGCACATCTAAGTGAGCACTGAAGAAATGTTTATTGTTTGAACGGAAGATGACCACTTTATTATGCTCATCCTTATTTAATTCACTTATTACTTGTTGCAATTCAACAATTAGATCATTTGAAAGTAAATTCACTTCACCATGATCTATGAGCAAAGTTGTAAAGCCCTCACCCTTCTGCACGGTTACACTTGTTGTATTCAAATTGCTACCTCCCTTTTTTATTTACTTTAGTTAGTCTCTCTTTCATCAAAGAAAATATTATTATTTATTTGATTTATGCAAAGTATGAAGTTCTTTATCATACCGATAAATGGCAATAGCATAACTTTTTTTCATATACAAAAAAAGGCTCTAAAATTATGAACATTTGATAGTAAGATGGGGGTATATCTGAACCCATAAGGTATACATGTATACTGCTTAGAAGAAAAACCAGCTTACTGAGTAGATTTTGTAATGTACAAAGAATCATTCATCATTGAAGAAGCATAATAGAAGGGAAGAAAATTACAGTATTTAAAGAGACAATACCTTGTAGCAATACATATCTTGAAAAATTTTGTATCTGACCTTTTAGAGGTAAGATTCTAAAAAACATACCATTAATAGTGCGGTTTGTACATAAAGTGTTAGTAATTGTTAAAGATTAAGTGATGACAAACTTACCTTTTGGTGCAAATCACAAAAGTATTATCTGGATGTAAGAATAACAAATTATACTGCATTTAAATATGGAAAGGGCATATAAAAAATCACTGTAAATATCTTTAATTAAAATATCTTGAATTAGAGATAATGTTAGTGTAAACTATTTATGAAAGAAAAGAAAAATTATAAGGAGTGAAGCATCATGAGTTTAAGACCATTAAAAGGCAACCATCATGTTTCTGCCATAACAGCTAATATAAAAGAAAACTATAATTTTTATACAAAAACACTTGGTTTACGTTTAGTAAAAAAAACGATCAACCAAGATGATACTTCTATTTATCATTTATTTTATGCAGATGAAAGAGGAACTCCAGGGACAGATTTGACTTTTTTTGAAATCCCTAATGCTGGAAGAACTTACAAAGGAACCAATAGTATTACCTTAACAGCGTTACGTGTTAAGAGTGATGATTCCTTAACCTACTGGAAAGAGAGGTTTGAACATTTAGGTGTAGATCATGATGAAATCTCTCATCATACTGGAAGAGCGACATTAAGCTTTCGTGATGTTGAGGGTCAACGACTGGTTCTTGTATCAGATGAAAATAATAAGGGCGTTCAAGGTGGGAAGCCGTGGGATAAGAGTCCAGTACCAGTCGAGCATGGCATTGTTGGGTTAGGTCCTATTACTTTAACTGTAGCACATGCTGAATCCACTGCAAGATTTTTAACAGATATTTTAGGCTTTCGTGAAACTCGAAGCTTTCCTTCCTATGCAAAGGAGCAGGATACAAATATTCGCGTTTTCGAATCAGGTGAAGGAGGTACTGGTGGAGAGGTTCACCTAGAAGAACGGAGCGATCTTCCAAATGAGAGACCAGGAAGAGGAAGTGTTCATCACTTGGCTTTCCGTGTTGAAGATCGAGAAGAATTAACCAAATGGGTGGAGAGGTTGACTGAGAGCAGAGTGGCGAACTCTGGATTCGTTGAGCGATACTATTTTGGCTCCTTATACTTCCGTGAACCGAATGGGATTTTGTTCGAACTTGCAACTGATGGACCCGGATTTGAATCAGATGAGGACTTTGAGACTCTAGGTGAAAAGTTAGCTTTACCACCATTTTTTGAAGGTCAAAGGGAATCTATTGAGAAGAAATTAAAGCCACTTGATACTAAGGAATAAACAGAGGAGAGTGATAACTTGAAACATATATATAAACAGGGAAGTCGACCAGATTTACCAACATTACTTCTCCTTCATGGGACTGGTGGAGATGAAAATGATTTATTACCTCTTGCAGAAATCATTGAACCAAGAGCATCTATATTGAGTGTAAGAGGGAATGTAGATGAAAACGGAATGGCACGTTTTTTCGCGAGACTCCGAGAAGGAGTATTTGATGAGAAGGATCTAGTGTTTCGCACAAGTGAGCTTAATAAATTTATCGATGACAGCGCTAATGAATATGATTTTAAACGAAATAATGTAATTGCGGTTGGTTATTCAAATGGTGCAAACATTGCTGCGAGCCTTATGTACCATCATAAAAATGCGTTAAGAGGCGGTATATTATTTCATGCGATGGTTCCACGACGCGGGATAACACTTCCTCATTTGAATAATCTACCAGTGTTCATCAGTGGTGGTAAACATGACCAATTAATTTCTACTAAGGAGACAAAAGAGCTTGTTAGAAATCTTGAAGAATCACATGGACAAGTTACAGCGTATTGGACAGAAGGAGGGCATGAACTTCGAACGGAAGAGCTTAATGCCGCAAAAATTTGGTTTGAGGAAAATTTTATTTAAACGAAGGCTGTTGACGAAAATCAACAGCCATATTTTTATGGTTTCACATAGCGTTCATAAAAATGTTATTGCCTAAATTCTTCGGAAGTGGGCTTTTTTTTATGTATGTACAGTAGATTCACTATTTAAGATTAGGAGATTTTTAGCTTGAAGGTGGTCAAATAGGTGTAGGAAAAAAATGATTTAATGGTATAAACAATAGGACAGAAGAGAAGATATGTAGTTTTTTTATAATACAGTTAGCAACGTTTTCATGGAACGAAATCATGCTCAAACGAGATTGAGTTAAAAAAACGTAAGACGAATAAAATGACCAAGTATTATATTACAGGTGGAGCAGTTGTCGTAGATAACGAAAGGAATATACTTCTGAAAAAAGATCCTACTAGAGGATGGGAACTGCCTGGTGGACATGTAGAAAATGAAGAATCAATTTCTAGCTGTGTAATAAGAGAAGTTAAAGAAGAAACGGGAATTGATATAGAGATATTGAAGTTTTGTGGTATTTCACAAGATATAAAGAGCAATATGTGTCATACTTTTTAGATAACTCGACCTGTTGGAGGAAAAATAACTACATGTAATGAAAGTTTAGAGGTAGGTTTCTATAGTAGCCATGATGCAATGGAAATGATACAGCGTGAAGATTTTAAGTATGAACTTCAAAAATGTTTAGATGAAAAGGAGCATCCTTTTTATATACACAGTTGACTGGGTTGAGGATTTCACACCATTCATACTGAATATGGTAAAAAAGTTATATTAACATAAGGCTCATTATGTTTGTTTCTATTGAGACTAAATTAGAATAACAACCAATAGACCTCATTATAAATGATGGAAGATGCCACTAAAGCTTGTAATATGAAGATTTTTCATAGTACGAAAAGTAGCAATAAATAGGAAAATATTCCAATGTATATAGTGTAGAGTATGTGTTGGCTTTTGCTATGCTCTTTTATTTTTTTTGGACAAGTAACTTTTCTGCTCAACTTACCGTATTATTTAGCTATATGAACTTTTGGAAAGTATCTTTAGTCGTATATATTGACTTCATGTAAAAAGAATTTATACAATATAGATAATTGTTATCTACTGATCTTTTCGTAATTTTGTTGATATTTCTAGCAACAACTTTACTGCTAAACGAGATTTTATGCGATAGCATGGTTTTTTAGAAGAAGAGATGTCACAAAATTCTAGTTGGATCACGTTTAGTTTTTATTAGTAAAACAATAATGACTGAAAACAGCTTTATGTATAAAGGAGAAATGGTAATGCAATACAGCGTAGGTGTTGAGTACGCGCTTCATAGCTTAGTTTATTTATGTTCCACTTCAAATATTGGACCCATAGGAATTAAAGATTTAGCAAAAATACAAGGGCTATCAGAAACATATTTATCCAAAATTTTTACGAAATTAGTAAAAGCTGATATTATTACTTCAAGTACAGGCGTGAAAGGTGGATATGTATTAACGCAACGACCTGAAAATATTACTTTTTGGGATGTAGTAAGGGCAATTGAGGGAGAGAAGCCATTATTTCAATGCAGGAGAATAGTTGACAAAAATATGTTTAACGAGCCATGTAGCGAAGGCGAATGTTCTTCAGACATACCTTGTCGAATAAATCTAACGATGTTAGAAGCTGAAAATAAAATGCGGGATTATTTAAAAAGTAAAACTCTTTTATGGTTAAAAGATACATTGGATCAAGAATTACCAGCTGAAACGATTGAAAAAACAGCAGAATGGTTTGATGAGCATATCAAACCTTAATTAAAACCTGAGAAATCCATTGACGCATTATTTTAACTCACCTAGTTCATTAATGAAACTAACTAGGTTTTTTTGTGTTTTTACACAATGATTGAATCTACAAATAAATTACAAATTGGGAGTTGACAAAAACAAGAAATAATATGTATAATCCAGATAAGGGTTATCTATAAAAGCTAAAGCTAATACCATGTTCGTCGTAATTAGATCAATCAACAATAAAATCGATATTAGTTATAGTAGTTGGGGCTTCACCTAAATTTTTTTGGTTTCTATTACAGATAACTCTTATCTTAATTATATCTGAAAAAGGAGTGTTCATTAATGAAGACAAGATTTATTATGGGAGACGTTGATCCAGAAGCATATAAAGTTATGTTCGGCTTAGAAGGGTATGTATCTCATTCCTCAATTGACAAAAAAATGTTAGAGCTTATTAAAATCCGTGCGTCACAAATTAACGGTTGTGCTTTTTGTATTGATATGCATACGAGAGATGCTAGGAAAAATGGAGAATCAGAAGAAAGAATATATGCCTTAAACGCATGGCGAGAAACGGATTTTTATACTGACAAGGAAAGAGCGGTGTTAGCACTAACCGAATCTATTACATTAGTATCAGAAAAACACGTACCTGATGATGTTTATGATGGAGTGAAGAATCTCTATTCAGAAAAGGAAATTTCAGAACTAATTATGTCCATTATTACAATAAATGCATGGAATCGAATCGCTATTGCTACACGTATGATGCCGATGAAAAATGAACAGTAAATACAGTCAAGGAACTTGAAACAAGTCAGGTGGAAATGAACGCCACCTGACAGACGAATGTAAAAGAAAGGTAGGACTTTTGGTTTAAAATGAAGTGGGAGACCTATAGCATTTTCAATAATCATGAATTTCTAGTTTTCTCATAAACTGTGTTTAATCCATAAAAACATCTGACTTTTTGACATATTAACTGTTTTCTGAAATTTAATTATTAGTATAATAATAAATATTTAATATGTTTAAAAGGAGGTTATGATATGGATTTGTGGCGAAATAAAGAGTTTTCTATATGTACGAATAACGAGTACTTAAATTTAGATATTATTCATCGTTATTTGAGTGAAGAAGCATACTGGTCAAAAGGGATACCGATGGAGAACATCATAAAATCTATAGCAAATAGTTCGTTATGCTTTGGGGTATATAAAGGGGAAGTAGGAACAGAGGGGTGTGCACAAGTTGGCTTTGCAAGAGTAATTTCAGACTTCTCATCTTTTGCTTACCTTTGCGATGTATTCATATTACCGGATTTTCAAAAATTAGGTTTAGCAAAATGGTTATTGGACATTGTTAACAATCATCCCGAACTTACAAATGTTCGAAGATTTATGCTTGCGACGAAAGATGCTCATTCGTTATATACGAAATACGGTTTTGAGCATATTAATAATCCAGAATTCTTCATGCAAAAGGTTCGTAAACCTTCGTATCAACAATAACTTGCAATAAAACGATGTTATGTTGTCGGACTAGGCTTTTAATATGTACGGTTTAATTAATTAATCAATTGCAAGATGTATATATCAACAAAGAGAATAATTGATTATCTATTTTACAAAGAATACTACTTATTTAGGTATTCTTTTTTTATATTCTTATGTCTATATATCATCATGGTTTCGTCAGATTACTTGAACGCACAAAGAGTCACTGGAATGAAACTTCTCCAACACTTACAAGATTCTTATTAATTACGACGTAAATTGTCGTAGTTGTATGCTAATTTTTATTTAATAGCACAACACATTATTTTGTATAAGACAGTTTTCGTATTGTTGTCGTACGAATATCGGGAGGTATTTTGTACAAATAACAACAAAACTTACGACAAGGACTATTAATAAAGAAGGAGTGCAATTTCAGTGGCAGAACCATTAAAGAATATGTACACCGAATCATTTTTTATTCAATTTGCTAATATTGTTAAGGAAGCGTATCCTCAGTTTGACTCAAATCATTTTACGAAGCTTATTTACTGTGATGACTGGGATTCAAAAGAATTAAAGCAGCGAATGAGACATATTACAATATGTTTACGTGAAACATTTCCTCCTTCTTATGAAGAGGCATTAGCTATACTATACAGCATTGCACCACGGTGTCGAGGGATTGAATATTTATTCTTTCCTGATTTTGTTGAAGTATATGGTCTTGAACATTGGGATATTTCTATAGCAGCATTAGAACACTTTACAAAGTTCTCGACCTCGGAGGGGGCTGTAAGGTCATTTATTATTGCCTCCCCAAAAATAATGATGGAACAAATGCTTCAGTGGGCAAAGCATGATGATCATCATGTTAGACGACTTGCAAGTGAAGGGTGCCGCCCAAGATTACCATGGAATATATCATTAAAAGATTTGAAAATTGATCCAACACCTATTTTGCCAATACTTGAATATCTCAAAAGGGATTCATCTGAATACGTAAGGAGAAGTGTGGCGAACAATTTAAATGATATTTCAAAAGATCATCCCCATATAGTGAAAAAAATTGCCAAAGAGTGGTATGGTCATGATTCTCACACTAATTGGATAATCAAACATGGCTGTCGTACACTCTTGAAGCAAGGAGACCCTGAAGCTTTAATTCTATTTGGCTTTGATACTCCTGAAGGAATTACAGTCGATCAGTTATCTTTATCATGCGAAAAGCTAACTGTAGGTGATGATCTAACATTTTCTTTCTCTATTACAAATACATCAAAAAGACCAAAAAAACTCCGTGTAGACTATGAAATTCACTTTGTAAAAGCAAATAACAAAACTTCAGCAAAGAAGTTTAAAATAACAGAGAATACATTTGTAGATACAAAAACCTATACGAGAACCCATTCATTTAAGGATCTATCAACTAGAAAGCATTATGAAGGATTGCATATGTTAAAAATCCTTATAAACAGTGAAGAAAAAAAGCAAGAAAATTTTTATTTATACAAACCCGTTTAAATATGATCAGATTAAAGCTTATATAAAAAAAGCTGACTGAAAAGGTTAGCCAAGTTAAAATGAAAAGGGATTGCCCAATAGATATAAACCTTTGGACAATCCTTTCTTCATATCTTCCATTTGTGTATAGAAATACTATTCTTCCGTTTAGGTCCTTTTAATATTTTTCAATAACTCTAAAAACGAGCTGAAAATGTCCAACCTTTATCATTTTTTTCTTTAATCCTTGCTAAGAAATATCTCTAACATTGATCCCCACTTCTTTAGTTTTAAAAAATACGTAAAATGCTTCTAAACCTTTTATCCTGTAAAAAAAGAGTAGGTTATACACAACAGCCATCGCTGCAAAAGAAAAAAGGTGCTACGAAAACAAATAGCTATCAACAGCTTATTCACAATCACCATGTGTTTGTGGAGTGGATCTACAGTTTTGTTATTCGCTTTGATTCGTTGTAGGAAAACAACGAGTGATGATAACTGATATATAAGTTGGTCGAGATAACACAAAATGATTCGGTCATTCACATATCCATACATATTGAAAACAGCTAAAATAATTCCTAATAAGCTTATGTTTTCAAAAGTGGAGGTGTGTCATGGAGAATAAAGGAAATAATCAGTCAGTTCATTTTCGTAATGATATACAGCTATCAGGAGTCTTTCAGGAAAATGAAATAAAATCATTGAAGGGAGTTAAGTGGAAGTTTCAAACTGATGGAAAAATATATTCTTCTCCAATAGTTTTTAATGACACTGTATATATTGGAAGTGAAGATAAGCATTTCTATGCAATTGATAAGAAAAATGGGGAAGTAAAGTGGTGTTTTCCAAGCGGTGGAGCGATACGTTCTGCAGCTAGTATTGCCAATGAGCTTGCATACTTTACTTGCACTGACGGCTTTCTTTATGCTGTCCAAATTGATTCAGGTGAGCTATTATGGCGTTTTGAAACAAACGGGGAAGCTATGGTCGACCCCTGGGATTACTTTCTTTCATCACCTATTGTAAGTGAAGGAATCGTCTACTTTGGCAGCGGTGATCATCATATATATGCTGTTCATGCTCTAACAGGAGAAGAAATTTGGAGGTATAAGACTGGTGGTGTAGTACATGCAACACCAGCAATATACAATCAAACATTGTTCATAGGTAGCTACGATGGTTATTTTTACGCACTACATATTCAAACTGGGAAAGAAAAATGGGTGTTTAGGACAGTAGGAGACAAATGGTTTCCGAATGGCGACATTCAAGGTTCGGCATCTGTTTCTAATGGGACAGTCTATTTTGGTAGTCGTGATTTCAACATGTACGCGATAGACGCTGAAACAGGCAGAGGTGAATGGAATTATAAAGTACCAGGAACTTGGGTTATTACAACACCAACTGTGAAAGATGGGCTTGTCTTTTTTGCTTCATCAGACCATTCTAAAATGTTTGCTATGGATGCTAAAAGCGGGCGAGAAAAGTGGAATTTACCCCTCCATATTAATACGTTCGGATCAAGTATAATAGCACATAATACTTTATATTTTGGAAATATGAACGGGAAGTTTTATGCTCTTAACTTACACACAGGAGAACAACAATGGGTATACCAAACCGAATCAAGTAAGGAAGGCTTCGCAAAATGGTTAGATGATGAAGGTAAGTTAGGTGAAGAACTTAATGAACAACTACGAAATGCAGAGGATATTGACGAATATAGTAAAGTTTATGATACGATTATGTCATTAGGGTCAATCATTTCAACCCCTTTCATTGAAAATGGATCAATCTATTTTGGTAGTACTGATGGCTGCATTTATGCACTTGAATAATAGGTGCGGACATTTATAATGAGCTTATCACAACCTACAAACTTCAGGAGTGGAGTATGAATATCATAAAGTTTCCGATACCCCCATTTCCTTTATTTGTGAATGGGGGCCAATATGTATTTAACAAAGGAGATCGTCATTTTAGAAGGACATTTCCTGTATTCGATTTACTATATGTAAAATACGGAAAAATATTTATTACTACGAATGATGTCCAATATGAAATAAATGAGGGGCAATATCTTATTATCCTTCCAGGTGAGGAGCATTATGGACATAAAGACTGTATAGAAGGTAGTCAGTTTATATGGCTGCATTTTCAGTATGAAAAAAAGTATGACTTAGAAGTAAATGAATCAATTGATTGGTCCAACATCGTACAGAACATCCCGTCATATATAGAACCAGCAAACCTACTTTTGAAAATTCCTCAATATGCTAAGATACGAAAAAAAGAATATATGGAAAGGTTGATGGATCGAATTATTGCTTCTAATGACCTGCAAAATCCTGAATTATATTTATACCAACAAATATATTTTCAAGAATTTTTTGTTCAGTTACAAAAAGAAGCAATGACTGTTCAGAATACGTCTGAGAAATTAACAGAACAAGTGATCGTTTATATAAAAAATCATTTTCAAGATCAGGTTACTTTAGATAATATAGCAAGAGATTTACTCTACCATCCAGATTATATAACCCGGTGTATGAAAAGAACAATCGGGGTGACACCGATTCAATTCCTAACTCAATACCGACTCTCTCAAGCGAAACATATGTTAACTATTTCAGATGAAACAATTAATTCAATTAGTAAAGGTGTAGGCATCAAAGATTATGCTCATTTTTCAAAGTTATTTAAGCTACATGTAGGTGTTAGTCCTGCAATATACAGAAAAGAGACTCAGCGAAAATAATAGGACTTTGTCGAAAGATCTATAAAACTATGAATTTGACCTGTAAATGTGCCAATTTGACCTGAAAAACATAGAATTTGACCTGAAAAACATAGAATTTGACCCGAAAAAGTATAAATTTGACCCAATAATGTTAGTAATAGACCGATAAAACAGATAGATAGCAAAAATATTGATCATTTTTATGCAGGAAAGCTAAATTTGTAGCTAGAATATATATTTACAAATGATAGAAGGAGAGATGATATGATTGTAAAGCCCCGCACCACCCCCATCTATATTAAAAAACTAGAAGCTTTAGCGAGAAGACTTCCGCAAAGTCACCCAAAAAGGGTAGGGATTTCAGAACAGCTATCTAAGCGTTTGGCTGGCTTTAAAGGAGAACAAAAGATAGATTTTCCACTAAGCTTTCTTCCTGAAGAAGAATATCACCTTTTTCATGATTTAAGGCTATTTGATGGAACTCATTACTTTCAACTTGATACCCTCATTCTTTCTCAACGTTTTATCCTCATATTAGAAGTTAAAAATATTAAAGGAACTCTCTATTTTGACTCCCATTTTAACCAACTCATACGAACGATAGATGATATAAAAGAAGGATTTCCTGATCCCATTTTGCAAGTGAAAAGGCAGAGTGCTCAACTAGCAAAGTGGTTGCGGATGAGTAACTACCCCATAATTCCTATCGAAACGTTTGTTGTTGTTAGTACCCCTAGAACGATGCTTCAAACTTCCTCTAATAATCAATACATTTACAATAAAGTGCTCCATAGTGCAACACTTCCTTATAAAGTGAATGAAATACACAAATCACATCTGAAGGAAGCTCTTCAATTCAAGCAGCTTCGTAATCTTTCTAACCAATTTATTAACGAACATGTGCCATTAGAAGTGGACATACTTCTTCAACAAAACATTTCTCAATCAGAAATACAAACAGGTGTCCAATGTCCTAATTGCTTCTTTCTTCCTTTAGAACGAGATTGGGGTAGATGGAGATGTTCACAATGCAGCACAATCTCAAAAGATGCCCATGTACAAACTTTAGAAGACTATGCTCTCTTAATAAACTCTACGATAACCAACTCATCTGCTAGAGAGTTCTTGCAAGTTTCATCGAGTACAATTGTGAAAAAGATATTGTCTTCGATGAAGCTACCTCATAACGATCTCAAAAAGGGTAGGAAATATTACTTAAGTTAGCTAATCAAACTGTAATTTAACGTTAGAGTGAAGTGTCGACATATTAGTTTTGTAAAATGAGATCTGCCTTTTTCTCAGGAAGTTCATTTTGTAAGTAAAATGCTTCTGCTTTCCAATACCTATTTTTAAACTTCGTGATGTTTCTCTGTGTATTTGTACTTTCACGAAGAAACCTATGATCCCTCGGACAATCTAAATAAACAACATAATCATAAAATTCCCGCCACTCGTATCGCTGAAGGAAAACCCCTTCAATGATAATGACACAATTTTTAGGAAGTGAGATGCTTCTCACAGTGCATGAGTCTAAGTCACCTTCATAATAAGGAAGATTGAGCTCGGTTGCATTTTTAAGTTGTTTGAAAAAATACTCCTTTAGCCAAGCTTTGTTCCACTGTAAATGATAATACTCATACCACTCTTCTTGCCCAGTATTGTAACGGTTTTTCCTCTCAACGATGTGGTCATCAATATGGAAGATATGATATGGAATATTTAATTCTTGCAAATGATGACTAAGCTTACTTACAAGCGTAGTTTTGCCAGAACGACTTAAGCCATCAATGCCTAAAATAAATCGATTGTTGTATTCGGTAGTAGTAAGTAGTTGTATTAATGAATTCACATTATGATCCAAATTACAAAACCCCTTTAAGCTATTTTCTAAATTGATGTGGATGTTCAATACGTGTTGAAATAACTAAAATCAGACTTTATCTAAAGGTTTGATTATTATGAAATCTGTACCTTCATCACATTCAGTATTGATACAATTAGGACATGATTTATGCTCACTCGTCATACGTCACACTTTGTTTGAATTTTTAATTTACACGTATTAAGTTGCATTTTGGAAATTATGTAAAACTAATATCATAATAACAAAATTGGCAAAAATATTCCTTCTTCACTTAAACTAAACAAAGGGTGTTTTCCACTAAGATATAAGCACATATACATGTAGCGGTGGTGGCATCTTTTCTACTTTTTATAATCTCTTTGGGGTCAGGCCCCGTCGTATTGTCCATTGTTAATAACGAAAAGAGCAAAAAAATCAGTAAGTGCTAACATGATATAAATATAGCCCTTACTGACTTTTAAGTTATCTCATTCTTGTCACTTGATTAAAAATAGGATCTTTAAGCTCAAATTCATAAGTGAGTCCGTTGACGATTCCTACAACGTGATGACTATCATAAAGCTCTAACATAAATGCTGCCATTTCTTTGGCAGTATGATATTTAGGAATAACGCCTTCATATTGAAAATCTTCAGCATCAATTGAGTGTTTTCCAAATTCTGTTTCAGTTGCAGCTGGAGCCAAAACCTTTGCTTGCATTTTTGCATTCTGATCTTTTAATTCTTGAGCAAGCCCTTCAGTAAATGCACTTACGTAAAATTTAGTTGCACAGTAGGTTACAGCATCTGCAACAATTGTATAGCCGCCACCCGAAGATACGTTGATAAGCTGGGTACCTTCTACATTTGAGTAGTCACGTACGTACAGTGAGGATAGTATTGTTAATGCTTCAATATTTAAATGAAGCATTTTTTCTATTTTATTTAAATTTTGCTCACCAATTCCTGCAAAATTACCAAATCCCGCGTTGTTAATCCATGTTTCTATGTCTAAATCTTGGAGGTCTTCATATAGTTTATGCGCGTTTTCAATTACCGATAAGTCAGCTATTCGTATGATAACGTCTAGGTCCGGAGCTACCTGTGCGATTTTGGACTTCAATTCTTCTAACTTGTCTTCTCTTCTAGCTACAATAACTAAGTTTTTTCCTCGAGCGGCAAATGCCAAAGCTGCTTCATATCCAATTCCAGAACTTGCACCTGTAATGACGGTATATTTCATTTATCAAATTCCTCCTTGACTCATTTAAATTGATTCTTTTCACATAGATTGTTGTTTTTCCTACTAAACAATAAAGCCGTATACAACTAGAATTCGTGGGATGATTTCTTCTATAAAACGATATCTTTGCCTTCTAGTTTAGGAATCATAACAACAAAGTTTACGAAAAGAGTCCTTAATTTCAAACTGCAATGTAATTATATTCCTTAGAGCTTACTCTAAGTCAAACGGTTTTTATTTTTTTAGATTTTAGAAAAATAGCTACTTAACTATATTGAGCTTCTCAATTGTGGATGGTACAAACGAGCAATAATTGAATTGATATTGTAACCAATAACGACTATTATTATGCTATACGATATATCGTATAACATAATATATGTAATGATAAAGGTGATAATTTTGAATGAAAATGAGCGAGCACCAATGACTGAGGCGATGTATTATGTTCTTCTGGCTATACATAAACCACTCCATGGTTATGCAATCATGAGTGCGATTAGAGAAGCTTCTGGAGGAAGAGTGAATATGGGACCAGGAACACTCTACGGTATTTTGAAGCGTATGGAAAAAGACAAACTTATTGCTTTAGAAGACTCCGATGGCAGGCGCAAAAACTATCAAATTACTTCAAGTGGTCGTAGAGCATTCAAACAAGAATATATGCGTCTTACTAAAATGGTAGAGGATGGGGATGTATTATTTAGAGAGGAAGATTCAAATGAAAAATAAGCTAAAAAAGAAATTCTTATGGCTTGAGAGTTGGTATATTGAGGAGCAGGAAGCATGGTTTTCTAATATGTCCTTAGAAGGATGGAAGTTGATAAATATCGGTCATTTTTTTGCGACATTTGAAAAAAGTGAACCAGAAAAAGTGAATTACAGATGTGATATATTCAAAGTTAACGATCAATACTATAACAGAATTGATTTTTATAAACAGGCTGGTTGGGAACATATTGGCTCACGTGGATTCGTTCAAATATTTAGAGGAAGTGACGATATTACATCTGAAATTCATACAGACGCTAGTGAACTAGCAGAAACTGTATCTATACTTAAAAGGGATATTACTAAAAGGTGTTGGATGGTTCTATTTCTTTTAATAATAATTATTATATTGCAAATGAGTACATTATTTATCGATCCTGTTGACAATTATGTAGAAGATAACTTCATAGATGCAGCAGTGATGATACTTATTTACGTTAGTGTTTGCTTTAATATGATTACTGGCATGTTCCATTTGTCAAAGCTAATGAAAAAAATGAAAGCGGGGCATTTATTCGACCGTAAATTAGATTACAAGAAGAAAATGAAACGGAGTAAAATGATAGGAAGTGGTACGATTGCGCTTGCGACGATTTGGATGATTTATATAGTGAGTAATACTATTATGTACATTACTCAAGAAAGATTCCCTGAAATTCCCAATAAAGAATTACCTATCGTTCACATGTCAAATGTAATTGATAATTTTGAGTACGTTACAAGGAATGGTGAGATTGATAGACGGGCAAATTATTACACAGAACAATCGAGTATTTTAGTACCTAATTATTATGAACTTGAAGAGCAAGTTATAGTCCCGAATACGATGTGGGATGACAAAAGTGACGTTTATCGTCATTCACTTAAATCTTATGGGTATGAAATAAGGAGTGAATGGTTGGCAAAAGCATTTACACAATCTTTAAAAGATAAATATACTAATGACTATGACGGGTTTTACGAGCAACAATTTCATAGTGAATTTGATGTGCTATGGCTTAGAAAAACCGATACTAAATCTGATTTTATTGCGAGAAAGGGTCGTTTTGTTTATCGGGTTGTATATCGTGGAATGGAGTCGACTGAAGACATAATTGACCTATCATTTGCCAAAGTGCCAAATTAATACGAAAGATTCCCTTGACAGCTTCATTTGAGAAGATACCAAGGGAATTTTTGTTTACATCTTTCTTTGTTCGTTCTTTCTCATTTCATCCCATTCACTTAAATAAAGCATCTCATTTAGATCTAGCGGGTCACCTTCTAATACCGAGACAAATTCTAAACTGTTTCCATCAGGATCATAAAAATAAACTGAAGCAGCAGGCATCCAAGTAAATACGATTGGTTCAATCGGTTCTCTACCAAAAAAATCTTCAGCAAGCTTAATATCTTTGTCATTTAACCATTCTATTGATGTTTTTAGTTTTGCTAATTGTACGCTGAATGCAAAATGTCGCTTTGCAATTTCTTGCCCGGCTGGTACTTCCCATAGGCCAAGCATTTGTTCCTTATTTCCAATAAAAAAGAACGCGCATTTTCTTTCATAAATTCGATGCGCTAGTTGAAGTCCGAGCTTTTCAAAAAACGCAATGCTTTGATCTAAATCTTTCACTTGTAAATGGGTTTCGTATATACTCTGTATCATCTAAATCACTCCAATTGTTTTTGGTAATTTAGATTTTACAGTTATGTATGCTTATCTCATACGGTAGGAAGAGGTAAAGTAATCTACAACTTCTGACCGATTTTGTGTTTAAAAATTTCTAACCCTTAGTACATACTTTCCACCAATATTGCCATAGGGGGAATATACTTTTACCGTATAAACACCTGATCCATATTTACTTAAATCCACTGCATATAACCTCTCTTGTGATTTAGCTGTTTCTGATTTACCAACGAGAGTACCGTCAGGAGCATATACTTTGTATTTATAGTTATAGCTATTATGCAGGTTATTTAACCAAAAGTTACACTCCGAACCTTTTTCAACATCTAAATTTACGGTATAAATTTTGTTATTCTCAGTAAGCACATCTTCTACTTGAAGTTCTGCTTCAGCAAATTGCTCACCAGATGTATTCCCCAACTCCACACTTTCTTCTAATAATGTTGATGAAGAAAACAAAATGATAATGATGCACATTGCTGCAACCATACCTGCTATTGGGAGTAAATTGGATTTTAATTTGCGCTCTCTCTTTGGATTACTTATCTCACTTTCTATTCTTTTTCTAAGTTCGAATTGTCTTTTAGGATCCCAAGAAATACTTTCATCTAAATTCTTCACATCTTTAAAGAGGTTATGATCATGTTGGTTACTCATAAACCCATTCTCCCTTCGACAATTCTTGTTGTAGCGCTTTTAGAGCTCTAAGTAAAGTTGATTTAACTTTACTCTCACTCCAACCTAAAATTTCACACGTTTCTTTCGTGGACATCCCCTCAATTTTTCTAAGTATGACCACTTCACGATAACTCGGTTTTAACTTACCAAGAGCTTCATACAATTCTTGAAAGCTTTCATTGATCATAATAGCGCTTTCTAATGTATTGTTAGCTTCTTTCTCTCGGTATTGATGACTAAAGTGCTCAAAAATATTAAATTTTTTCCGTCTCATATAATCCATTGTAATATTGTGAGCAATCCTGAATATCCAGCTTTCAACTTTATCTTTATTTTTTAACTGACCATACGAGTTATATACTTTTATAAAAGTTTCGTGGGTTAAGTCTTCAGCTGTATGGTAGTCTTTAGTTAATGTAAAAATAAACTTTAACACTCGCCTACTATACAAGTCATATAGGGAAAGCACTTCATTTTTCTTTTCATCTCGTTGCACTATGTTCCCTCCCTAGTTATTGTCGGTCATTCTACATTGTAAATGTTTCGTTTAATATATTTATATGAAACATATTGTTTAAAATATCCTATGCTCATTATTATAATCTTCTTCGTTCATTTATATAAAAATCTTTGTTTTTCGCTATATTAAAAGGGCTATGTTGGATAGTCAAGGCTGTCAGTGTTAAGTGATGATGGTATTGAAATGTAATAAAGGCTCTTTTCGTACTATTTTTATTAAAAATGGCTCGTATCATGAGAGCTCAATAATTGAATTAGCAATTTACCACGAAAGCTGGATATATGCGTGTTTAACCTTAGAAAGAGAATAGCACCAATTAATGCGACAACAGCCTTCTTTAAAAATAGTACAGTCAAAATGGTGTAACGAATTGTCATTTTATGCGTCTTACATATGATAATTGAATTGTTATAAGAGGAAATATAAGTTGAAATTTAGCATTCAATAACTAGATAAACTTTTGAAGTATTCAACGTCAATGCAAAGTGTAATTAATCATATGATTAAATATAAAAGTAAAATCACAAGCTGGTCATATAAAATAGTAAAATATGCAGTAAAATAAATCCGAATAAATTGTTAACTTCAATGAACATTTACTACTATATAAAATTTAGTATTTCAAGCAACTAAGAGAACTGGAGAGTAGCAAGTGAGCAGTAAATTAATCAAAATCATTATCGTTTCTATGGTCTTGACGATCGGTCATTTCAATCAAGAGGTGAAGTATATTATTGTTGGCTTAGTTTTATTAGTCGCTTTGGAAATTTATTTTACCTTAAGAAAGGGCAAAATTAAAGATGATTCTGAGTAGAACAGTTTTTTACCATTTAGTCATTTGACCGATAGCACTCATTATATGAACATCTTAATTATTTGTGAGCACTACGCTGTCCGAGGTAATATAAGAATAGGGGGGATGGGATGTCATGTATACAATCAGTGAGGTCGCTAAAATATTAGGAGTCAGTACTCATACATTACGGTATTATGAAAAAGAGAAAATCATAGAACCAGATCGCAACAAGAATAAAGATAGAATGTATAGTGATGCACATCTTAATTGGCTTCGATTTGTGATGAAACTAAAACAGACACAAATGCCAATTGCAAAAATTAGAGAATACGCACAATTGTATATTGAAGGAGAGCATACAACAATCGCTCGCTTACAACTGCTCGAAGAACATAGGAGTGAGATTCAAAATCAAGTGAAAACCTTGGTTGACACGGAAAAGATGCTTGAAGACAAAATTAACTCATATAAGAAAATGGTTAGTATGAAACATCTAGGCTCCGTTGCTACTAAACCAAAATAAGAGAAGGATTCAATTTAAATGAAAGTCTCCTTTCAAATTTTGTTGCTATTGTTAGCAAACTATTACCATAAAGCGTCGTTTAATTTGTTAGATTTCGTTGTACAGAAGAAAAGCTGCCTCGAACATTAGTTATAATCGTATTTAGGTCTAATTACGAAAAGCAACATGAATGCGAAATCAACCACATAAAAAAACAACAGAGAGCAGGTCTGTTGTTTTTAGCTAATGATCTTTTCATACCGATATTAAAATCATATACAAATGTTGAATTTTAAACGTCCAGCTAATGATGTCGCCAAGGTTAAATGTATAAAATCTTGGTGAAAACGGTTAGAGTTACATAATAACAGTTATTCCGCTTGCTGGATATGGTCAACTTGCAGTACTTTCTTTTCACTAGAAGATTGCCATTGTGCTAGTTTAACTAAATAGGGTGCGATATTTGCAGGGTCATCACCTGTTGTCACCAAGTTCGTTTTCATCGCACCAGGGTTAAAAACGTGTGACGTAATCCCATTTTTATGTTCTTCATCATCTACAGTATAGGATAATGCTTCAATGGCCGCTTTGCTGGCAGCGTAGGCACCAAAACCAGCAGCACCTTCCTTCGCTAGGCCTGAAGTAATGTTGATGATCTGTCCTGACTTTTGGCTTCTCATAACTGGTAAACATTCTCTTATCATTAAGAATACACTTGTAGCATTATTCGTTATTTGGTACTCCCATGAATCCAAGGGGCTTTCAAAAATGTGATATTGTTCAAATACAGCCGCGTTATTGATTAATATGTCGATCCGTTCGAACTTAGCCGTAGCTGCCTGTATAAGCATTCTAACATCAGATTGGGATGAAACATCTGCACGGATAGGCAGAACTTTAACATTATACTGACTTGTGATGTAGCGCTCAACCTCTTCAAGCTTAGCATACTCCCGTCCACAAATAACTACATTAGCTCCACATTTAGCAAAGGCAATGGCAGTTTCTTTCCCTAAACCGCTCCCAGCACCAGTAATAATGACAACTTTCCCATTTATATTTTGCATATCCGTTCCCCTTTTTCATAAATTCCGGAATTCTTATGTGAATGATAGTATATTACACATCGTCTAAAAAGTCAATTTATTCTGAAAATTTAAATAGTGTTAACAACAGTTATTATCTTCAAGAGTATTAATCCTACACAATAAGGGTATTTTCTTTGACTGAACTTGCAATTTATTGTAAGATACATTTAACAGACCGCCGGTCGGTTTGTTTAAAAAGGAGGCTAATAAGTTGGAGTTAAAAGATAAGATTATACAAGCAGCGTTTGATTTGTTTGCGGAAAAAGGGTTTGAAAAAGCAACAGTATCAGAAATTATTAATTTAGCTGGCAGTTCCAAAGGAGGATTTTATCATCATTTCAAATCGAAAGATGAAATTCTCGAAGCAATCACCTCGCGTTATATAGATGAATTAAAAACTGATTATGAGAAGCTTCTTCAACATCAACAACGTTCAACTATTGAATTATGGAATCATATTTTTGCACAGCTGATTGAATACAAGCTTGGCAAAATTCCTGAATGGCCAAAAATGAGAAAAATCTTTTCATTTAATGGAAATCATATCATTCTAAAAAATTTTGCTAGTCAATTTGAAGTAATGACGACGGAATTATATACACAGCTCATTTTGCAAGGTGTTCGAGAAGGAGTCTTTCATGTTAAACACCCAAATATGTTGGCTGGATTATGGTCTAGGGAAATGATTAGAGTAGTTTCAATATGTAGAAAGCTTATTTTTTCTACCGATGTCGAAGCATATGAAGAATTTGAAATGTTGTTAGCTTTTAATGAAGATCTTATCAATCGTGAATTAGGTGTTTCTAGTAATATGATTCAAATTAAAGAAGTAGCCCTTCAATACGTTCAGCAATCTAGAAAGCGGCTTGAGCATAAGGAGGAATTTGATGATTAGATGGTTTTATGAAATAGGAGAGGAAGATTTTCAAGCTGTTGGCGGCAAAGGGTACAATTTGAGCAAAATGTATAATCAAGGCTTAAATGTACCAAATGGCTTTGTTATTACTTCTGATGCTTATAATTCATATATTCAAAAAAATTTCATAGGAGAAAAAATTAGCAGGATTTTAAATGAAGAGACGTCAGCGAAAGAGAAATCCTTGACTATAAAATCATTATTCACTAAAGAGTTGTTTTCAATAGAATTACAAAAGCATATTGAAGATCAATTGACTAAAATCGCTAGTAAACGTGTAGCTGTTAGAAGTAGTTCAACTGTTGAAGATTTACCTGGAATGAGTTTTGCTGGGCAATATAGCACGTATTTAAACGTAACACGAAAAGATATCATTGACAAAGTTCTATTATGTTGGCAGTCCCTCTGGAATGAAAGAGCTATTGATTATAGAACTAAGTATGATGTTACGTCAGGTTTTACTCATAGTGTCGTCATTCAAGAGATGATAAATTCTAAGTTATCCGGTATTGTATTTACAGCAAACCCAATTACAGGGAATAGAAATGAGATATACATTAATGGATCTTATGGGCTTGGGGAAGCGATTGTAAGTGGTGAAGTGAATCCAGATCAGTATACGGTATCGAAGTCGAATGGAAAGGTACTGATAGAAGAACTATCTTCAAAAGAATGCTTGTGTCAATATGGTGAAGATGGGATTGAATATGTACCAATAAGGGACGGTTTAAAGAACGGTAGTTCATTGGAAAATCTGCACATCGAATCGATTGTCAAAGAAGCTATTAAGGTTGAGGCATACTTTAGTAAACCTCAAGACATTGAGTTTGCTATAGATCATAACGATGAATTATATATTGTTCAATCAAGAGACATCACTTCATTATTCCCGATAGACAGTTTTATTCAAGATAAAAAACTTAGAGCATATTTATCAGTAAGTACAGTTATGTTAGGAATGAAGGAGCCTTTTACACCGTTAGGATTTGAGCTGTTTGGGCATATGGTTCCGACGATCGTAAATGTGATGACAAGTCGCAATAAGCCATTGGATGGTGGATTTGTAAAAGAGGCTGGTGGAAGAATATTTGCTGATATCACTTATTTATTAGCAAATAAATTTGTTGGAAAGCAATTTGCGAAAGCTTTTGCGGGAAACGATCTCCCACTCGAAGGTACGATGAATGCTGTATTAAAACATCATGGAAAACAGTTTACTAACCAAGGAATCAAATTTAAAATACCTTGGGGCATCGTTAAATATGCTATTAGTATGGTTAAGCCATATGTTGAAGCTAATAAAATCGCTTCCGAAGACAGATATGGACAGATGAAGAAGATAGGTCATGCTGTAGTAGAAGAACATATGAGGCTCGCATGTTCTCTCCAAACTGTTGAAGAGAAGTTGGATTTTATTAAGGATACACTTGTCAACGCATTCATATTATCTCAGAAGCAAGCCTTATATTGTGTGGAATTTGCTAATTTCTCAAAAATTAGTAAAAAGCTCTCGAAAATGTTAGGTGATGATTTTGATATCGTTCCGCTAACAAAATCATTCCCAAATTGTATAACTGTTGAATTAGGTATGGAACTTAATTATTTGGCAAAGTACTTTGATGAAGAGGGGGTAGAACCAACAAAAAATCACCCTAAAGTGCGACAGTTGTTAAAGGAATTTGGACACAGAAGTACGATTGAATTAGATTTTGGTGTGAAGAGATGGTCGGAGGATCCAGCATATATCATGAACTTAATAAAATCATACATGGTAGATCAAATGTACAATCGGAACATTGAGGAGGTTCATGGGAATGCGCAAAAAGCAGATCAGTTAATTAATGAAATATATGAGAGAATTAAAGTATTAAAAGGCAAAAGAAGAGCTAGGAAAATGAGAAAGATGATCATTGATTATCGAATAGCTGCTGGAATGAGAGAGTATCCAAAGTTTGATATCGTCAGAATGTTGGCACTTGCGAGAGAGGTTATGTTAGAAGTAGGTCAGTTGTATGAACAGCAAGGATTAATTGAAGATCAAGAAGATATCTTTTTTTTAAGGACGCAGGATATAAGAAGTAGGGAGCAATTAAGGCTTACCATTCTAACGAACAAAGAGGTATATAAAAGGGAGTTTGCTAGAACAACGATCCCTCGTATTGTATTAAATACTGGAGAAACATATTATTCAGCTCAAAATGTTGATCCCCATAGCAAAATTCTTCAAGGTGTTCCTTTATCAGCAGGTATTTATGAGGGCAAAGTAAGGGTTATTTTTGACCCGAATAAAGCTGAGTTATTAGAAGGGGAGATTCTTGTTACTGAAAGTACGAACCCTGCTTGGACACCGTTATTCATGACTGCAAAAGGGCTAATCATGGAGTATGGTGGTCCTGTTAGTCACGGTGGAATTGTAGCAAGAGAATATGGGATTCCTGCAGTTGTCGGTATACCTTCTGCAACAGCAACATTGAAGGATGGACAAATGGTTAGAATTAACGGTGAGACTGGTACGGTTGAAATATTAAAACAACAAGATATGATTAATTAACTTTGAATTTAATTTGTTTTGCTAGGTTCATATTTTACATGAACGCTATTATCGTAACTTTGCGGCTGTTTGTAAGAAATCACAAGGCCAAATGGGGTTCTCTGCCATTGTCATCGCTTTAAAAAAGTAAGACGAAACGCCATTTTATAAGTCTTTATTTCTTAGAATAGCAACCACTACTGTGAAAATATCGAACAGACAAATGGTGGAAGGGTGAGTAAGCCTGACTAATTGCTTCATTTTGAAGACCACAAGCGCTCGAAAATTTCACATAAATATGAGATAGAGGGTACCATCAAATGATAGCACCCTCTTAAAACCTACTTTTTCTTTTTCTTAACTTCTAATAATTCAGCAATAATTTTTCCGTGGTCTGTATTGTCAATGAAGCCTGCAAATAGTTCCTTTTGAGGACCATATGCATATACTGGTACTTCTTCACCAGTATGTCCACTTGTCGTCCAGCCAGATAGAGAACGAGTATTTACAATAGCTTCGATAGCATTGTCAATAACAGTTAATGTATCTTCTTCAGCTTTAGCAGCATCTTTTACAGCTTGTATTTCTTCTTTAGTTAATTCTAAATCGATGTACTTACTTAGGGCTTTTTCTACCTCTAATCCTTCAACAATTTCATTAGCAATGAAATCAGGCGTTTTCTTAAATGCTTTGATCGGTTCAACGAAGAAATTATAAACACCGTTAGCGCCGATAGAGAATCCTCCAGTTGAATGGTCAGCTGTCACAACAACAAGTGTGTCACCATCTTTTTTCGCAAACTCAATCACTTCTTTAAAGGCATTTTCAAAATCTTGCATTTCGCTCATCGCTGCGACGATATCATTATCGTGACCCGCCCAATCTATTTGACTGCCTTCTATCATTAGGAAAAAGCCGTCTTTATCCTTGCTTAAGCGGTCAATTGCTGTTTTTGTCATATCTTGTAAAGAAGGAATATCAGCAGTACGGTCAATCATTTTGTTCATACCTTTTGGAGCAAATAAACCTAGAATTTGGTCGTTTTTATCTTTTAACAATTCATCACGTGTTGTAACATAACTATATCCATCCTTTTGGAATAACTTAGTTAAATTGCGGTCTTCGCGATCAAAGTATGATGTACCGCCTCCAAGTAATACGTCCACTTTATGCTCTCCGTTAATGAGGTCATCATAATAATCATCAGCGATTTGATCGTAATTCTTTCTAGAATCATCGTGAGCAGCATATGCAGCAGGTGTTGCGTGATTGATTTGTGATGTAGCTACTAAACCTGTTGCCATACCATCTTCTTTTGCTTGCTCAAGAATTGTTTTTACATCTGATTTATCGTTATCTACAGCAATAGCGCCATTATATGTTTTTACTCCACCAGACATTGCAGTTGCAGCTGCAGCAGAATCAACAACATTTTCTTCATGATCGTCTGGGTATGTAGTTTGTAATCCCACTAAGTATGGATCGAAAGCGGTTTCTTCATATTTTATTGTGTCTGGATTATCATTCATATAACGAAGAGCTGTCATATAAGGAACACCCATTCCGTCACCGACCATAAAGATCACATTCTTTACTTTGCCATTTTTTGATGAGGCTGCATTAACAACTTTTTCTTCACCATGCAAAAGGCCGATACTACTTACTGTTAATGTACTAACAAGTGCCAGAGGTAACAGTGAATTCTTCCAATTCCATTTTTTCATAACATTATTTCCTCCCTATATGTTTGATCATATAATAGTTTAAGAGAAAAATGTAAAAGAGGTATTGATAAATTACTAATATTTAGTAAATGAAATGTAAATCGGTAAAATAATGGGATGTTATTGACCGAATAATGACTAATGGTGAAAAGTACTTTAAAAGAGAATACTAAGCTAGAAGGATGACCTTTGATTAACTGTGATGTTGTTAGTAAAGACTTGTAATTCATGATCTTGCTTTTAAGTTTGTTTAAAAAAAAGGCATGAAAAAATTTTATCACCCGTATCTTTTTTTTATCGTTATTCGTTTTATATATTGAGAGGTGCAAAAAGGAGGAGTAGATGTGTACACAAATGCTAAATCTTGCACGAACTTGGACGATCAACATGCAGCCTTGTCATTAAATGAATTAGAAAAGCATTATCAAAAGCTAACAAAATACTGTCATTTTCTTTCTCAAAATAGTTGGGATGGGGATGACCTTGTACAAGAAACATTGCTCAAGGCACTACAGCGGTATAAGGATTTGCCTGATATGAATTCCGCATTGTTAAATAAAATAGCTTATCACCAATGGATTGATAGTTGTCGAAAAAGACAGCGAGAAACAATTGAATCTACTCCAGAAACGATTGTTACTGACGTTGATCACTTAGAGCATTCTTTAGATATCATCCAACAATTAGTGTCAAAATTAACACCGAAGCAAGCAGTCGTTTTTATTTTAAAGGAAGCATTTCAATATCAAATTACTGAAATTGCAAATATTTTAACAACGACAGAAACGGCTGTTAAAAGTATACTTCATCGTGGAAAAAAGCGGATAAAAAACATTTCACTTGATGATCCATTGTCACCAGTTCATTGCTTATGGCCAGAGCAAGAACAAGAACAGTTAATCACTTCACTTTATTTGTCATTAAAAATGCATGATCCTGAAATACTTATCCGCGTGATTCCAAGTATTGATTCTCTAAGTAGTGATAGTGAAAAGCCAGTATGTAATAGTAAGTTGATACGTCCAATATCCTCTCGGGTAGGCATAGTTTCTATGGCAGCATAGATAAATATGATGATGGAGGAAAGAAATGAGTACAATACCTTATGTCATTGAACAAACAAGTCGTGGAGAGCGTTCCTATGATATATACTCAAGGCTTTTGAAGGATCGTATTATTATGGTTAGTGAAGAAATCAATGACCATATGGCACAAAGTGTAGTAGCACAGCTATTATTTTTACAAGCTAATGATGAAGAGAAAGATATTTCACTCTATATTAACAGTCCAGGAGGTTCGACTTCAGCAGGTTTTGCGATTTTTGATACGATGCAATATATCCAACCTGATGTACGAACGATATGCACTGGTATGGCGGCATCCTTTGGTGCTATGCTTTTACTTGGTGGAACAAAAGGGAAACGTTATGCGCTTCCAAATAGTGAAATTATGATTCATCAGCCTTTAGGAGGTGCTAAAGGTCAAGCGACAGATATAGAAATTTCAGCTAACCGAATTGTCAAGCTTCGATCACATATTAATCAAATCATTGCTGATCGGACAGGGCAATCACTCGATAAGGTGTCTAGAGATACAGATAGAGACAATTTCATGAGTGCAGAAGAAGCAAAGGAATATGGGCTTATTGATGACATCATTAACTAATCAGCAAGTGTATGAGAAATTTCTTGACACCAAAATAAATATCCATTAATATACTTTTTAATAAAAGCACACAAAATTTGATGACGAGAACAAGTAAACTAAATGATCCGTCCTCCAGAGAGCTAGTAGGTGCTGAAAGCTAGCGTTCGGACTTTAGTTGAACAATCATCTCCGAGAAGTCAAGCTGAATGAAGTAAGCTTGAACGGATTTCCCCCGTTAATAGGAACACGTATGATTGTACGTTGCTAAGTGCTATTGACCGGCGTCGATAGAAAAAGGGTGGTACCGCGGATACCCCGTCCCTTTATAGGGATGGGGTTTTTTGTGTGCTTTTAAGCTCTTTTCGTATCATAAGCTTTGTTGTTATTTTTACTAAATATGGACAGTATGAAGTAGAAAAGATGGTACGAACTCTAGAAGTATAGGTCCTATATATTTAAGAACGAAAAGCAACAATCAATGCGAAAACAGCCTTATTAAATTACAACAGTTATTCATGGTATGAAGGTGCCATGAAACTTTCAAAACGAAAACAATAATACGAAACAGCCAAAATTAAAAGGAGTGGTACTGTGAGAAAGGTTGATGTGAAAGAACAAGCAAGCGATAGAGAAAAGAGAGTCCAACAACGTTGGAAAAAAGAGGGTACTTTTAAACAATCAATTAGCAACAGAGAAGCAAGCACAAGCTTTGTTTTTTACGAAGGGCCGCCCACTGCAAATGGCTTACCCCATGCAGGGCACGTGTTAGGTCGTGTTATTAAAGATTTAGTCGCACGTTATAAAACGATGGCTGGATATAAAGTGTTACGCAAAGCAGGATGGGATACACATGGCTTACCTGTAGAATTAGGTGTTGAAAAGCAATTAGGAATATCGGGTAAGCATGATATCGAAAAATATGGGATCGAAAAATTTATAAACAAGTGTAAAGAAAGTGTATTTGCTTATGAACAACAATGGAGCACCTTTACAGAGCTAATTGGTTATTGGGTGGATGTAGAGGATCCGTATGTGACATTAGAAAATAGTTATATCGAAAGTGTATGGCATATTCTTGGAACGATTCATGAGCAAGGGCTTTTATATAAAGGACATCGTGTGTCACCATATTGTCCTAGTTGCCAAACATCGTTAAGCTCCCATGAAGTTGCACAAGGATATAAAGATGTAAAGGATTTAAGTGTAACTGTTAAATTTCCTATCAAAGATCGTGAACATGAATATCTTCTTGGTTGGACGACAACACCTTGGACGCTTCCTGCAAATGTTGCATTAGCTATTAATCCTCAAATAACCTATGTAAAAGCTAAAAAAGGTAAAGAGGTGTATTACGTAGCAGAAGCATTAGCTGAAAATGTACTACAAGAAAATTATCAACTTCTTTCACGAATGAAGGGGGATGAGCTAGTAGGAATAGCGTATGACGCTCCATTTGACAACATCACTGTAGAGAAGGGTCATATTGTTATTGAGGCGGATTTTGTAACTGATAGTAACGGAACGGGTGTCGTTCATATTGCACCAGCATATGGAGAAGATGATTATCGCGCTGCACAACAATATGAGTTAAGCTTCGTCAATGTAGTCAATGAATCAGGACGTTACACAGATGACCTTCCGATGTTTGCAGGAAGGTTTGTGAAAGATTGTGATGTAGATATTATCAAATATTTAGCAGCAAACAATCTTTTGTTTCATAAGCAAAAATATGAGCATAGCTATCCTTTTTGTTGGAGGTGTGACTCACCGTTACTGTACTATGCGACAGATAGCTGGTTCATTAAAATGACTGCTGTGAAGGATCGCTTACTTAGCAATAACGAACAGGTGACATGGCACCCAGAACATGTGAAGCACGGAAGGTTCGGCAAATTTTTAGAAAATGTTGTTGATTGGAATATAAGTAGAAATCGATATTGGGGAACGCCTCTAAACATTTGGACATGTGAACAGTGCGATCAACAATTTGTCCCAAAAAGCATTCAGGAGTTGCAAGCGAACAGTGTAGAGCATGTTGATAAAGATTTGGAACTGCATAAACCTTATGTTGACGATGTGAAGGTTGAATGTCGAAGCTGTGGGGGCAATATGAACCGTACTCCAGAGGTAGTGGATGTATGGTTTGACAGTGGCTCAATGCCATTTGCCCAACACCACTACCCATTTGAGAACGGAGAATTGTTTAAAGATCAATTTCCTGCTGATGTTATTGCCGAAGGTATTGATCAAACTAGAGGTTGGTTTTATAGTTTATTAGCAATCTCGACATTATTCACAGGAAAAGCTCCATATAAAAAAGTACTATCACTCGGTCATATTCTCGATGAAAACGGCCAAAAGATGTCTAAAAGTAAAGGGAATGTTCTTGATCCACTAGAATTAATTGAAGAATTTGGTGCAGATGCGTTAAGGTGGGCGCTTATAGCAGACAGTGCTCCTTGGAACTCGAAGCGTTTTTCCAAAGCAGTCGTTGCTGAAGCTAAGTCTAAGCTCGTTGACACGTTTGTAAATGTGCATAGTTTTTATACTTTATATGCAAGCATTGATCAAATCTCACCTGATTTATTTACAAATGTTCATTATACGAGCTTAGATCATTGGGTATTATCTCGCTTAAATAGTACGATCCGAGGAGTAAAGTTGTATGTTGATGATTACCAATTTACTTTAGCTGCAAGGTTATTAAATACTTTTATGGATGAAGTAAGCAATTGGTATGTAAGAAGAACGCGCCAGCGTTTTTGGCGTGAGGGAATGGACGATGATAAGCTAGCTGCATATGCGACGCTTTATGAAGTGCTAACGAAAAGCAGTCAATTGTTAGCTCCGTTCACTCCTTTTGTTGCCGATGATGTTTTTGAGAACTTGACGGGAGAAAGTGTACACTTAAGCGACTATCCTGTAGTGGACGATACAATCATTAATCATCAACTTGAACTTGAAATGGATGCAACACGCCAAATTGTAGAGCTCGGAAGGCAAGCTCGGAATAATGCAGGATTGAAAGTGAAACAGCCACTTCAACAGCTTATTATCATGACCAAAGATGAGAAGTTCACAGGGTTACAAAGTCATACTGACATCATTAAAGAAGAATTAAATGTTAAAGTGATTATGAATGAGAGTAATGAGAGTCGATATTTTCATTATTCCTTAAAGTTAAATTTTAAAAAAGCTGGCTCTAAATATGGCAAATACAGCAGTCACATTCATCAGTATCTTCAGAGTCAATCAGCAAGTAAAGTGGCAGCTCTGTTAGAAACGGAAGAACTTACTGTGGAAGTTGATGGTAAGAAGTTTCAGGTAAGTTTAGAGGATATCATTGTAGAAAAATCAACAATTGGCGAATATCAAATGGCAGAAGGAGCTTCAGTTACGGTTCTTCTGGACACAAAATTGACAGCTGATCTTTTACATGAAGGGAAAGTTCGAGAGCTTATTCGTGCAGTTCAGGAATATCGTAAGAAATTATTGTTACCTGTTGAAAAAAGAATCGATATTTCACTGCAGCTTGATGATGAAATGCTACAAGCAGTGGATAGCTTTGAACATTTATTACGTGAGAATTTATTAGTGAACGAACTTGAATTTGTTGAATCGTTAACAAATTATGAAGAAGTAAAGGTAGGAAACGATACGGTTCGAATTGTTATTAAGTAAAATAGGTAGCTAAAATGAAATCTGTTGCTATCTTTAAAAATCGGAACAGCTTAAGAGGTTTGATGGAAAAGGCTATTTCCATTTTAATTGTTGCTTTAAACACGAATATCACTAATGTTCGTGGCATCTGTTCGACTGTAAAATGATGACGAAAATATAAAGCCACTTCTTATGGTACAAATTTGTTAATAAAAGGAACAAAGTTAATTGGAAAGAGCCTAGGAAAAAGATATGATATTGTGTTTATAACTTGATTATCTGGCAAATCACTCATATTTATTGAAAGTACAAGATCAGGTGGAGAAACTAGCCACCTGATTTATGCTGTTTACCGTAGTCCATAAGAAATGTAGTGAATGGGATAGATCTTTGTTAATATCTTCTATTATCTTATGGTTGGGAGTATTTATTTACTTACATGTAAGAAACGATTATAATTAGAATTTGTGAGCATTAAAATCCAATTAGAAAAAGAGAGATAAAAATAAAAAACTAGAAAGCTTTTTTGTACTAGAGCTAAATCATACAATCTAGCAACAGTTACCATGGATATATTATTAAGATCGATAAGGTCGTAATTGAAGGGGAAAATGAAGCTTTATGATAGAATTTTTTCAAGAAATATTTAATAGCTATGCATCATTTTTTTCACTAGAAGCAATTAAACAAGTCGTATCAGATCCTACTAATTGGACTATTATCGGTAGTTTAATTATTTTAGAAGGTTTATTATCGGCTGATAATGCGTTAGTTTTAGCGGTTATGGTCAAACACCTTCCTGAAAAGCAAAAGAAGAAAGCTTTATTCTATGGTATTCTTGGTGCTTATGTGTTCCGCTTTATTGCGATCGGCTTAGGTGTCATTTTAATAAAAATTACGTGGGTAAAAATTCTCGGTGGAGCATATTTGCTTTGGCTTGCGATTTCCCACTTTATCAAGAAGCATAGCGAGAAAAAAGTGAAAAACAAGAAAATGGGCTTTTGGAGAACAGTGCTTGCTGTGGAGCTCATGGACATTGCTTTCAGTATTGATAGTGTTATAGCTGCTTTTGGAGTCTCGAGTGAGATTTGGGTTATTTTTATCGGTGGTATGTTAGGCGTATTAATGATGCGTGGTATTGCTCAAGTATTTTTAGCGCTTATAGAGCGTATACCTGAGCTTGAAACAGCTGCATTTGTGTTAATTGCTATCATCGGTCTAAAAATGCTTGCTGCTGCTACTTTAGGCATCCATGTCGAAGAAGGACTGTTTTTTGGAATTTTATTAGCGGTATTCGCTGTTACCTTCATTATTCATTATGTTAGAAGAAGTGGTAAACAAGCTGAAGTAAGAAGCAATACTGAAGGAACTGAATTAGGGGAATAATAAGCCGAACAGTTGAGTGCTTTTGCAGCTTAGCGGAAGTGATTAGACATAATAGAAGGATAGAAAAAGCGCAATATTTGCTGCTCTTTCTATCCTTCTTTTTTCTTTACTGAAATTCCCTCTCGCCTGTCTGTGCACTGACCAAATTTATAATTTCTGTGCCTACTAATCCTTCAGTATCAATATTTAATTCTTTTGCTTTCTTTACAGCATTGTCCAGCTCAACAACCCAGGGTGGAAAGAATTGTTCTAAAACTTGTGAATGCATCGTTTTGACTTTTGTATATTCCAAGGTTTCTTGCTGGTCATTTTCATTCTGATCTGATGATACATGAGGAATTTTTAAATAGTCATCTGCAAGTAATCTATACACTTCAGCTTTAATTTCTTCATCTGATTTATCAGTCAAGTCTATGCTATTATTTTGAAAGGATGCTGGATCAATTTGATAGGCACCCTTAAGAGCTGTAATACTGTTTTGAATTGTTTCTTTTAAATAATCTTGTACTTTTTCACCGTACTCATTTCGTAACTGTAATTCTGTTTTGCCATTAATATCAATACCAATTTGTTCTGCATCGAATTCTACCATTGATATTCGATAATCCTCATCTAATGCCCTTTGAACCTCTTCTTCTGATTTACCTTCAATATCAATGCCACGTAAAATTGCGTCATCATAAATAGAAAACTCACTAGAGTCAGCTACATTCAAGCCGTCATAACTGGCAATCATTTGTCTGTATTCATCCTTTGATAAAGTGTTATTATATTTATCGTAAATCTTTCCATTTTCAAAATAGACGATTAAATTACCTCCAACATCTCTTAACTCTTTTCTTGTAACATTATATTCAAGAGGGGAATTTGAAAATCCCCACTGTATTTTAGAAACTAATTCTTTTGCAGCAAAATTTACTTGTGGAATAAATAACAAACCCGTCAAAATGACTAAAAAGGATGCAGCCACTGCCCACTTGCTGTAGAAGTTCTTTAGTCTGTTCTTTCTCTTTACTACTTGTTCTTCAAAGATAATTGCATTTACTTGGTTGAGTGAAGGTTGTTGCTCCGCTAGTTTCTCTTCAAATTTGATCCAAGCTTCTTTCACTTCACTTTGTTCATAAGTAATTGGTGTATAATTATTTAATGCTTTTTCCATTAGTTTGTTAAACGACTGCAATTGTTTTACCTTATCTTTACAAGTATCACAACTTACTAGATGCTGCTCACATCGCTTTCGTTCGTGGTGTTCTAGTTCATCATCTACATATGCTTGTAATAATTCTTCATTATAACAGTTCACAGTTCTCCCCCCATTGTTGCTCATATAATTGCTTAAATTTCTTTCTCGCTCTTGAGAGTAGTTTGCCTACTGATTTTTCATTAATATTTAAGCTATTTGCTACTTCTTTATAACTGAAGCCCGAGTATTTCATCATTAATAGTTGACGTTCACGTTCTTCCATTATATTTAGAATCACATGTACATTTGAAATATCATCTCTTTGCAAAAACTGCTCCTCTGATGAGGATACTTGATCATTCATACTGTTAAACTCTTTTCTCATTCGCTCATACTCCCTCTTTTCAGAACGAATATAATTGTATGAAGTAAACATCGCAGTTTTTCTTAACCATGCGGGCATATTCTCAATTTCTTTCCAGTCTGAATTGTATAAATTGATGAAGACATTTTGAGCAAGCTCTTCTGCTACTGCTCGATCATGAATAATTTGAATAATTTTATTCACAACTAATGAGTAATTCGTTTTGTATATATGATTAAACTGTTGTTCTAGTGCCACCGATTCCACCTTTTCTACAACTATTTTTCTTATATGCTGTCCTATAATGTTGAAATTAGCCTTTCACTCTTATGTAACCAGCAAAGGTATTTTTGTGACACTAGATTTGGTGGAGTAGATTAGTAAAAATTTGGGTACTATAACATTATCACATAACTGTCATACTTGTTTATATTAAAGTTAATATTATCTCCCAAAATATCGGGAAGTAGATATCACTTGTTATTTCCATATTTTTTTAAATTAATATGTAAAATAATAATCTTATAATATAAGAAAACGTTTTGGATTTATTAAATAACCTATTTAAAAATATTAATAGTACTAGAAAGTGACTATACAATAAATTGAAAATTTAATAGTTTCTTGTCACAAAAAAAACAACGGTGGTTACTATATTGGTGAAAGGGCAAGGAAAGCGTGTAAGGCTACCAACCTAACGGCAAGTTGTACTTAATGAAACTTCATTATCAACTTATTGTTAGGAAAAAAATAGTACTAATAAATATTCTTGGAGTTTCATTGTATCTATGGATGCTATAGGTCTTGACGTAAAAAGGCTCTTAAAAACAAAGAAGGAAGGTATACAAATGCAGAACACAAAGAAATTTATCGCAGCAGCATCACTTTCAGCTCTACTAATTGGTGGAGGATACACGGCTTTTAACGCAGAAGGAGTACCACAAGCTTCGGCTAGTGTAAAAGCTAATGAGACTTTTACTGTCCCGCTTGAAGTAATAAAACAAGAAGCTCTGTATTACGATCCAGAAAGTAAAGTGTTGTTTAACATCGTTGGGGACGTCCTAGTACAATTTGAAGATGGAAAAATGTACAACGGAGATGGAGGTGAGTTATCTCAATCACAGTATGAGGAAATTTTAAAGGATTATCAAGGTATTGCTGGCGTGGGGTTACCACTGACCCAGATTGATGATGCATACCTTGCTGGAATTAATCCGATAGGAAAAACCTACGATGAAATTGCAGAAGAATTACAAGAGGTCTATGAGCGGAAGAGTTTAAAATTAGAAGCAACTAAGATTGGAATAGATGTAAAAAATTTGACTGAAGATGAGCTAAAGGCTGAAGTCGATAACAAAAGACTAGATTATATTGAAAAACATTTTCTGGATGCTATAAAAAAATTAAAGAAGGCTTATCAATTAGATCCTGAAGCTTATCAAAATGCTGGAATAGACTTAACTGATAAAACAGATGAAGAAATTAGTGAACTAATTTCTTCCATACTAAAAAATTCATATGAAGAGATACCTATTGAAGAAGGTGAAAATTTCCTTTTGCCGAATACTTCGTATGGAATTGTACAACAATTCATAGATTGGGAAGTGAATAGGTGGAGTGGAATATTATCTGAAGCAGCTGAATTAGGTGTTGATACAACTGGTCTAAGCACTAATTCGATTATAAGCTTAAACTATTCAATGAAAAAAGCAATCGAACGAGATATGGACATTGAAGGAAAAACGAGTCAAGAAATTCATGAAATTGTGCAAGATGTATTGCAAAAAGAGTATATGGAAGAAACAGGTAAAACTAAAGAGGAACTTATAGAGGAAAGACCGTAAATGTATTAATCGAACAAAAACATCTAAATCAAAAATGATTTAGGTGTTTTTTATATCCTAAAGGTTCATTCGCAATGATTTGAGGATGGGCACGCCTGTTGATTTTTTATGTCACAAACAATATGCGTACGGTTTCTATATAGTGAAGGTAAGGTCTTAACATAGGAGAGAAAGCATGGAAAAAGATCAAAACGGTTTTGAACAATTAACACCCATTACAGCATCACTATTACGTGAATATGCTAATCAACTCGGTATTGACAGTAGGAACAAGTCATTTGATGAGATTGAAGATTTGATTGTCGAAGAATTAGCTGAGCGTCAGCTAAGAATGAACAGGTTTAAGCCAAAATTAATCTACCGCCTAGTTGGGTTATTTAAGTGATTAATCATCAACATAAGAAGCAGCATCATTTAAAGAATATAGACCTTCAGAAATATGAAAGAAGAGCAATTTTTCGCAGTTAGGAATTGCAATAAATTACGTCGTGTATTCTCAATCATTCACTAAGAAATTTGACTAGCATAATAGTTTGTCATTCTTATGTTTATTATAAAATTCCATTTCATAACTAAAATTCATAATTATCTAAAAATTACTTGTAAGTATTTTATCAAATAAATTATACTGTTATAAAAAGATGGACTTGAAAGGAATGAAAAAGGTGCTAACTCATTTTGAATATCAAGGAGTAAAAATAGTCCAGTCCACTGTTTCTTTTATGAACGTTAAGCTAAAAAGCTATCTATACTTTGTTGATGGTTTGTTAATTGATACTGGTCCCAGCAGCATGGAGGATGTCTTAAAATCACATTTAAAAACGATACCTTTTACACAGGTTGTTCATACTCATCATCATGAAGACCATACAGGGTTATCGAAATGGATACAAGATCATTATGATGTGCCGATGTATGTGCACGAATCAGGTGTAGCTGACTGCACTCACGTAAAACCAATACCATTGTATAGAAGGTTATTTTGGGGAAATAGGAAGCCTTTTACCCCTCAAGCAATCCCTCCAATTATCGAAACAGAGAAATATAAATTTGAAGTCATTCATACCCCAGGCCATGCTCACGATCATGTTGTCTTATTTAACAAGGATACTGGTTGGTTATTCAGTGGCGATCTTTACTTAATGTCACGACCAAAATCCATGTTTGCGTTTGAATCTGTTCCTGTATTAATCGAATCTATGAAAAAAATATTAACGTACGATTTCACAACAATGTTTTGCTCCCATGCAGGGATGATTGAGGATGGAAGAAATAAAATTGCTATAAAGTTAGCCTACTTGGAAGACATTCAACATAAAGTACTTACACTTCACACAAAAGGGGTATCTCCAAAAAGAATTCAAAAACAGCTTTTTCCGAAAAGAACCCCACTAAACTATTTTTCTCTTTTCGAAAATTCTGCATCACATATCGTACGATCAATTCTTAACGAAGAAAAGTTACTTGGATAAAGAAAGAATTTTTTTAGAACGGTTGTATTTCTATATTACAAATTACGAATGGTAAGTAATTTAAATATGAAATACAATCTTTTTGTTTTTAATGAAAGGTTATTGTTGATTTGGATTGTTTTGCTAACAAAATAAACAAGTATACAACTATCGTTTCATCTTTTTATCTACTACATAACAAAGACAAAGCGCATATCATCACGTTTTGCTTTCGTAATTTACTGTAACTAACAACAAGTATACGACAAAACTGAATGAAAAATACTTAGGGGGAAATATGTGTCTTTTTTTCGTTTATGAGAAGTGGTTTTTCAATCAAACATTGCTCTTGAACGATGAATAAAAAAGTGATAGTATGAATTAGGTTAAAATGGTAATTTTTTTTAGGTACAATTACTTAGTATAGTACAGTATAATGGTTTACTGAGTTGAATGCGTAGTAAAAAGTTCACTCACAAATTGAACGAGGTGAGGCTCGTATTGGGAACAATAGCATTTATTTTTAGTAGACTTTTAATCTATTTAGTAGTTATTTCCTATGTAGGATTAGTATCATTACACACTTTTACCTCACCAACGTCCTCATTTTTTACTGATAAGGAAACATTCGCTGGTTTCATTACAACTACTTCTGTAGACAGTGACTCACCATCAGCACCAACAAATCTGAAATTTACTCATAAAAGTGAAACAACAGTAGATTTACTTTGGTCAGCAGCAACTGACAATATAGCAGTTGAAAGCTATGATATTTATCAAAATGGAGTGCTTATTTCCTCTACAACAACAACTACTTTCCATGTCTCTGGATTAGCAGAAAACACGACATATACATTTGAAGTAGTTGCTAAGGACGCTGCTGGTAATGAATCAATTGCAAGCAACCTGTTAATTGTGACAACGAATGCCGCACAGTACATAATTGAAATACTTGATCAAAACAACGAAGTTACATTAAGGTTTACTCCTAAAGGTAGTCAATCTAGCTTCGTAGATTTACATTATGATGTTGAAGATGGTACACAGCAAAATGTACGTATGAATGCCGATGGAGGAACATGGGAATATACAATCGGAGGGTTGAGTGCAGGGGATACGATCGATTTTTCATTTACGTATACATTAGCCGGACAAGCAAATGACTCACCTGAATATAGCTATACCGTTGGATCTAGTGGAGGAAGTACGCCTGATGCAGAACCACCTACGGCACCAACAAACCTTACATACATACAAAAAAGTGATTCAACAGTGACTATAGCATGGGATGCTGCAACAGATAATATCAAAGTAGTAGAGTATGATATTTATCAAGATGGAGAAATCATAGCTAGTACGGTATCGACTGTATATCATGTTACAGGATTAACAAATAACAGCACATATTCATTTAAAGTAATTGCCAAAGATGCGGCAGGAAATGAATCTAACGCAAGTGATCGTATAGAAGTGACAACCGATGAAGAACCAATAGGTAATAATGACTATATAATCGTTGAAGACGAATATACCATCGAAGTTATTGATCATGGCAACGAAGTTACAATCATGTTCACTCCGACTGATGGTGTGTCAGACTTCGTAGATCTACACTATGCTGTCAATGGTGGGGTACAGCAAAATGTTCGCATGAACGAAAATGAAGAACAATGGGAATATACAATCATAGATCTGAGTGAAGGTGATACGATTGATTTCTCGTACACATATACTTTAGGTCAGCCAGCATATGAATCAGATCAATATAGCTATATCGTAGGATTAGGTGGAGGAATCATACGAAATGACACAGAAGCACCTGCACCACCTAATAACCTTATTGTATCAGAAAAAAGTGCTACGACTATAATGATTACTTGGGATGAATCTATTGATAATGTTGGGGTAGTAAATTATGATATTTATCAAAATGGAGTTTATATAGACAGTACAACATTGACAAACTATGAGGTTATTGGATTGACAGAAAATACAACATATTCATTTACAGTTATTGCAAAAGATGAGTCAGGTAATCAATCAACTGGAAGCACAGTTGATGTTTTAACAGATACTGCAGACATTGTTGACGAAACGATTGAGCATGAAGACTTTACAATTGAAATGATAAACAATGGTGACAGTGCAACTTTTATATTCACACCAAACATAGCTGGAACTAGTTTTGTAGATTTACACTATACAATAAATGGTGCACAACAACAAAACATTGCCACAGCTAATAATGATGAATCATGGGTGTATACAATCAATGATCTAACAAATGGTGATATTGTATTATTCTTTTATACTTACTCCTCTGGTACAGCAGCATCTGATTCGGATGAGTATGAATATACTCATTGATATAGTAGTGATTGCTGACATCTACTCAATCTCAATGATATAGAGTGAACTATACTTATAGTTCGCTCCAACTGTTGTAGTAGAGTTATATATTTACAAATAAAGGGGCTAGAGATGAAACTTCAAAAAAGAGTGAGTATGCTGTTAAATATTCTTTTAGGATCAATTTTTCTTGTAATGGTTTTATTAATAGTCATTTCGCGGTTTTCTGCAAATGAGCCTACAATATTTGGATATCAAGTTAAAACAGTGTTGTCTGGTTCGATGGAACCTTCAATAAAAGCTGGATCGATCATTGCGGTAAAGCCTGGTGGAGATATGACTCGTTTTAATAAAGGGGACGTCATCACCTATATGAGAGACGAAAATGTACTCATAACACATCGTGTTATAGATGTGAGAAATGAGAATGGCGATGTTTTTTATACGACCAAAGGAGATAATAACGCGACGCCAGATACAAATGAAGTATGGTCAAAACAAGTAGTTGCAGAATACGACGGGTTTACTATCCCATACATGGGGTATATTGCTAATTACTCGAAATCAAAGGTGGGTAGTGCTACTCTTCTACTCGTCCCAGCTATATTATTTATCCTTTACGCACTTAGTTTATTTAAGGAAATATTTACAGATACATCTAAAAGCAGGGGAAAAGAACTCTAGGAGTATTTGTAGTTACACCAAGTTTTTTATAAAGGTTTATATAAAACATAAGGAGGAATATAAGATGAAGAAGAAAACGAAATTAGGGTTGGCAATAGGATCTTTGATAATGGGAATATCTTTACTAGGTGGGACATTTGCATTTATTACTGAAACAGAAGAATTTGCAGGCAATAAGATTACAGCAGGTAATTTAGATTTACTAGCAGATCCATCACATACGGCATTGTTTAAAGTATCAAATCTATTACCAGGTGAACAGATGACAAGAACAATTGAATTATCGAATATAGGTACACTCGATATCCAAGAAGTATTGTTTGATATGAACTATGAACTTAAAGACGCAAACTCAATTGATACCGACGATTCTTTAAATCAATTAGATGAGGACCTCAAAATAGAAATACGTGTAGGTGATGAACTTATTGATGGACTAGATGGTGTTTCTTTATTTGCTGCAAAATCAGCTGATGAAAAAAATATTATCAATGCTGCTTTAACACCTGATGATGTCCAGCCGGTTGAAGTTGAAATTATTATTACATATGAAGATAATAATAATCAAAATCACCAAAAAGGTGATTCTATTGATAACTTAGTATTATCATTTGATGCTAAACAAGCTGATATAATCGATCCAGAAAGGGCCAACGACTTATAAAATATCACTTTACATTTCGTGGGAATAATATAAATAATTAATAACAGTTAAAAAAATAACAATAATTAAAGCCGATGTAACTTTAAAATGATTACATCGGCTTTTTAAGATTATATTAATATAAATGCACTATTTTTAAAAATATAGTAAGACATAAAAAATTAACTCTACAGGAAATACAATATAACTTATAGTTGTCATTATTCCCACTTAAACGTGAAGCTCGCCACGATAAATGCACCTATAAGCCAACCGATCAAGATGATCGCTTCTAGCCACATAGTTGTCAGTGACGCACCTACATTCATAATTTCACGTAAAGCTGTGCTCAGATGTGAAATAGGAAGCAATTTAACAACAGGCTGTAAAAAATCAGGCATATTGTTAATTGGGAAAAATACACCTCCTAAAAATAGCATAGGGAATGACAGAAAGCCTGCAATTGGAGCTGCACTTTCTGGTGTTTTGGCAATTCCGGCAATAATAAAGCCAATAGCCATAAATGCTAACGTTCCTAATATCACAAATAAGGTAAGGTTAAGCCATGAGCCACTTACTTGAACATCAAAAACGATATTTCCAATAAGCAAAACAATCATTGCTTGTAAGCCATTAAGTAATAATCTTGCTGTTATTTGTGCAGCAATAAAAGTTGAAGCCTTTAGTGTTGTGCCTTGCATTCTACGTAAAATGCCTCGCTCTCTCCACGCTGAAATTTGTCCTGCAACACCGTTCATGTTGTTACTCATAATCATCATTGCTACGATTCCTGGTACAAGAAAATCAATATATTGTAGATCCAAGGCTTCAACACCTTGTGCTTCTGTTACTACGACAGGATGATAATCAACCATTTGCTTACTAATTCCATCAACTACACTATCAACAAGTGTTAAGCCAATTTGAGAAACTGCAAAATTCGTTTCATTATAATATACTGGGATCTGAAATACAGGTCCATCTTCATTTACTTCGGTCATACTTTCAGAAAAACCTTCAGAAAAACCTTCAGGAATAATGACTACTAGCTGAAAATCTCCTTTCTTTAATAGATCTAAAGCGTCTTCTTCGGTGATGTCTTGTTCTAATTGAATCGTTTCATTGTTTTCAAAAACTGCAATAAATTCACGACTCGACTCCGATTTCTCTTCATCTATAATAGCTAATGAGAGAGAGATGCTGTTGCCTGATCCGAGGAATGAGCCGAGCATGAGCATGAGAAATACGGGGAAAAATAATGTCCAAAATAATACTTGCCGATTACGTGCAAATATGCGAAGCTGAGCTAAAGTTAATTGCCAATACGCTTTCATTCCTCTCTCAAACTCCTTCCTGTCATATGTATAAACACATCTTCTAACGTTGCGGTTCTCGTTTGTAAGTCAATTAATTCAAGATGTTCATTTGAAGCTGTTTCGATGAGGCTCGTTAACGTGTTTTGCAAATGATCTGTATATAGAACATAAACATCTTCTCGTTGACCAACTTGTTTGACGCCATCGATGTGTGAGAAATCTGTGCCATTTCCACCTTGTAGTCGAAATTCAACGGCACTATCTGATTGAAGGTTCTTTACTAAGTTCGGAGGTGTATCTAATGCGATTAAATGACCTCGATCCATGATAGCAATGCGATCACATAAGATATGAGCTTCATCCATATAATGTGTAGACAGCATAATGGATTTACCTCTTTCTTTTAATTTAAGAATAATGTCCCATAAGGTTCTTCTTGCTTGTGGATCTAATCCTGTTGTCGGCTCATCAAGAAATAAAATTTGCGGATCATGAATTAATGCTAGCGCGATTGCTAGACGTTGCTTTTGTCCACCAGACAGAGCTTTAACCCGATCATTTTTCTTTTCAGTCAATATCATTTCGTCAATTAATGCTGGAATTGAGACGTTAGTAGGATAAAAACTTGCATATAGCTCTAAAATCTCTTCAACTTTAAGTAACTCAAATAATGAAGTAGATTGTAGTTGAACACCGATCACATTTTTAACCTTTTTCATTTCTTTTTTTATATCAAAAGTTGCAATTGTTGCTGTGCCATCATCTGGTTTACGTAGGCCGACTAACATCTCCATCGTTGTTGTTTTGCCTGCACCATTCGGCCCTAATAAGCCAAATACTTCACCTTTATAAACATTGAACTCCACGCCGTTGACAGCGGTGAAATCCCCATACCTTTTCACAAGTTTTTTTACTTCAATAATTGGTGCTTGTTCCATGTATGTTCCCTCCTCGCTAGTACTAGTGAAACTCCCATAAATATTATTGTAGCATTTTCCTAATATGGATACGATTGTTTTGTTTTTCACACAATAAAAGCATGTGTTGACTAGGTTATTTTTACAATAATCTTCTAATCTATTAAGATCAGATGTATAATTCATTTAAAACTAGTGAGGAAAAAATTATATGGAAGAAAGAATTAACGATGCCGATGAATTTGGGCACGTAAATGAGGTAAAAAAGCTTAAACGTATACTATCAGTAAATGATAGAAATCGGATTATTAAAAGTATAAGGAAAGAAGCTAGACCAGATACATATTATTACGTCATGGTTGTATTGTCATGTTCAGTAGCAACATACGGTTTATTATCAAATAGTACCGCGGTAATTATAGGCGCCATGTTAATAGCACCGCTGATGAATCCTATTCTAGGTAGTGCACTTGCATTGATTAACGGAAATAACAAATTATTGAGGGTGACGATAAAAGCAGAGTTTATAGGGGCATCAATTGCGATCATCTTGTCAGCACTATTAACCTTGCTACTACCGGTATCAGATTTAACACCAGAAATTCTTTCTAGAACAGAGCCTACATTAATTGATTTAATTATTGCTTTAGCTTCCGGGGCCGCAGGGACGTATGCGATATGTTATCGGTCAGGTGCTACACTACCTGGGGTGGCGATAGCTACCGCGTTAATGCCGCCATTATGTGTAGTTGGAATTACGATTGCCAAGCAAGAATTTCAATACGCTGCAGGTGCATTACTTTTATTTCTTGCAAATATGGTAGCAATTATCGTGATAGGTATTATTATTTTTAAAATTGCTGGATTTACCAATCCCACGCTATCAAATTATTTAAACATATCCGTTAACGAAGAACGCAAGACATTGTTTAGTAGACTAGTGACGAATAACATCATTTATCCATTTACATTGCTCCTCTTAATTTGTATTCCATTGATCATATTTATGGCGAATTCTATAGAGGCCGACAGGACAGAGAAAACAATTAGGAACGCACTTGAAGAAGGATTAACTGTTCTCTCACCTGAATCAAAAATTGTGTCCGTTGAATTTAACAAAGAGGAAAATGAATATACGATTAATACAGAATTAAATACTGAAAGAGTGATCTATCCAGAGGATATTCGCAAGCTTGAGAATAGTTTGGAATATAAGTTAGCTTCACCTGTAAAATTGCAAGCAGATGTGACACTCGTTCAAAAAGTAAGTAATGAGACTTCCACTAATGCTTTTCAGTCGTTATTTCCAAAACCTGAAGAAAAAATCGTTGAAGTCATTGAAACAGGTACACCTGAAGAAGTTATCGAACAAGTAGTATCAGAAAAGCTACTATTATTCGAAGGTACAGAACTTGAGGATTTTATGTTTCAGTATCAACGTGGGACAGGAGCGTATTTAGTTGAACTCACTATTGACGGGGGGGCCATATTAGATGATCAATTTAAGAAGACGATTGAAAGTGTCTTAGAAAGTCAGCTCAAACGAAAGGTTATGGTCGTTTTGCGATATAACGAGCCGGTAATTGATGAAGAACAAGAAGTAGAGGAGAGTGTAAAAGAGGACCCGGAAGTGAAGGAAGAAGAAACTGAAGAGTCTGTTTCAGAAGATCAAACAAATGATGCATCGCAATCTTCTATATAAATCTTTATTTTGAACATTTTTCCGACTTAATGGTAGCTCTTATGGGTCAATTTTTCAGTTTTATGGGTCAGATTGTTAAGTTATTGGGTCAATTTCATAGTTTTATCGGTCAGATTGTTAAGTTATTGGGTCAATTTCATAGTTTTATCGGTCAGATTGTTAAATTATTGGGTCAATTTCATAGTTTTATGGGTCAGATTGTGTAAGTTATTGGGTCAATTTCACAGTTTTATGGGTCAGATTGTTAAGTTATTGGGTCAATTTCATAGTTTTATGGGTCAGATTGTTAAGTTATTGGGTCAATTTTATAGTTTTATCGGTCAGATTGTGTAAGTTATTGGGTCAATTTCATAGTTTTATGGGTCAGGTTGTTAAGTTATTGGGTCAATTTCATAGTTTTATCGGTCAGATTGTTAAATTATTGGGTCTAATTTGCATGTTTATCGGTCTTTCGACAAAGTCCGTCTGATGAAAAATTATATTTAGTACAGCTACAAATAAGTTAGAAACCTAAAGTAGTATTGGATGTAATTGAAAAGTGGAGTTTGATCCGTAATAAAATGATAGAGGGGGACAAGTTACCCCTTTCATAAGAGGGGGGATTACTCATTGACTGGAGACCATAGAATAAGAATAGGAAAATTTGCAGAGAGTCACCAAGTAAGTATTGATACGGTGCGTCATTATATGAAGCTAGGACTTATTGTTCCCGAAAAACGTGGTGGACATTATATTTTTGATAAACGATGTAATGATGATTTTGAAAGAGTGTTAATTCTAAAGGAAATTGGTTTTAGTCTTAAAGAAATTCAATCTCTTCAGCGTGCGTATAGGTTTTTTAAAGGTTCAAAGCTTGAGAAAGAGATGTACAAAGAACAACTATTGCAGAAAAAAGAAGATTTTGAAAATCAAATAGAAAGTTTAACAAGAAATAAAGATAAATTGGAAGAACAGCTTAGAATATTAGATGAAGAGAGAAATCAGCAGAATTATTCTAATCAAATGGGAATTCATTTAAGTTACCTTTCTTTCTTTTGCTGTCCACTTTGTCAAGGAGATCTAATATTAACAGAGGGTCAGGTAATACAACATCAAATAATTAATGGATGGTTGTCTTGTGAATGTGAGGAGCAGTATGAAATAAAAGATGGAATTTTATTAGTAAATAATGAAAATAAGACAGAAGAAGAGATTGTGAACGACGAGTTAATAGTTGATTATTTAAATGAAACGAACCCTGAAGTATTAGATGCTGTAAATAAAGGAAATGAACTCCTTTACAAAAATGTGAGTATTCAGGATTGGGAAGGGAAGGTTGTTCTAGACGTTGGCTCAGGGACAGGAATTTTTTTACGCTTATTTTACAATGACATACCTCAAGATACCTTATATATAGCTGTAGACCATGATTTTAAAGTTCATAAGTACTTGAAAGAGCATTTGGAGAGTTTAAATATTAGAAAAAAGGTAATATTCGTTTGTGCAGATTACTTAAAACTTCCTTTAAAATCGGGTGTTACAGATATTCTAGTAGATTATTTTGGTGTAACGAATTATAGTTTGGCTAACGATTCATACATACTTCCCATGCTAGATAAGTATACTAATAATCAAACAATCCTAATTGGCACTAGCATTATTTACCATAGATTTGGAATTAATAATATTATTCCACCACAAAGAAGAAATTTATTTCAAAAAGAATTTTTAATGAGTAGTATGCATGAATTAGGCTATAAGGTTGAATTTGAGAATGAGAGTAAATATCCAACGAGTAGCTCAAAGTATAAATATGAACAACTAGTTTCAGAAAATGATATTGCAACATATTTTACATACATTGGGAAGAGGTAGACGGATTGCTAGTACATAATAATTCTAGGAAGGGAATTTCCCCGTAAGCTTTAGTAGGTTGTTCGTTGGTTTACATACTTTATGACCACTTAAATAAATCTATTTTAGTAGCACTTGCTACTTAGTTGTATATACATATTCTACTGTCAAGAAGTAAGATTACAATAATCTCATAAGGGGTGAGGCTTAAGTCCTTTTCCCTCATTAATTGTTGCTTTTCGTAAAATGAACTAACCACGGATATTACTATGGTTCGGGTGGTCATCTGAAATGTAAGTGAAATAAGCAACAAAGTTTACGAGAAAAGACATTTAGAATGAGATTAAATCATAGACAACAATCAAAATCATAGATCTTAATGTTTGAAAACATGGTGTTAGCACCATGTTTTTAATTTTTTTAATGATTAAAACTTTATTTTTATACCTTGATATGGACTTCACACAATATCTTAACATGATTAAAGAGACATATAATGGCTCAAGTCTTAAAACATATTGTGAATAGCTGCTCTCAAAGAGTAGGGAAGATTCATGGGAAGGATGAAAAAATGAAAACAGAGTATGAGATAGTTAATGTGAGTAAGCAGTTTAAAAAAGGAAAGGTTAAGGCTAATGATCAAATAAGTTTTAATGTGTATAAAGGGGAGATTTTAGGTTTATTAGGACCTAATGGAGCTGGAAAGTCAACACTGATTAAACAAATGGTCGGGCATTTGAAGCCTTCATCTGGGAGAATCAATTATAGAGGATTAGATGTCACACACCATAGCAAAATGATAGCACAAAACGTGTCCTATTATTCTCAAGATCCAAATGCATTAACTTCATTGCGCTTATGGGAAGTTTTATATTTTACTGGAAGACTTCGTGGTATGAAAAAAAAGGAGGCTTTGGCTCAAACAGAATTTTTACTGAACCGTTTTGATCTGTACGATTTAAAAAACAAGTTATTAAAGGATGTTTCAGGAGGGCAAAAAAGAATTTTAGGTATTGGCACTGCTCTAATAGGTGAATCTTCAGTATTGATCTTTGATGAACCTACAAATGAATTAGACCCTAAGAAACGAAGACTAGTCTGGGATTTGATTAAGGAGAGAAATCAACAAGGGTCCACTATCATATTAGTCACTCATAATGTTTTGGAAGCCGAGCATGTAGTAGATCGTGTAGCAGTTGTAAACCACGGAAAACTACTTAATATTGATCATATATCGGTGATGAAACAGCGTGTGGACCAACGCTTAAAATGTGAAATAACAACCCATATAGGGGGAAGTAAAGAGGTTATTCAGTTTTTGAGTCAGTACGGTCAGCCTATAAGGACAGGTGAGAATAGGGTAAGGTTACTCGTCGCTAAAAAAGAAGCAGGTGCTGTCATTGATTCACTCGCCCAAGCATCTAGTCTTCCCGTTTACGAGTATTCACTTGTACCGCCAAATCTAGAAGATGTTTATTTTCATATTGATGACGATTCTGAAGAAAAAATTCACACAGAAGAAGGACTGGTATCATGAGCTATCAACTATCCAACGAGGAACAAGTGAAAGGTAAAGGATTACTCATGTTATATGGAGTAAGACAATGGCTTGTGGAGTGTGTCATTTTATTTCGCATCCAATTCTCTATGATTAGAGAGCAATGGATTTGGGTATTCATTTTGGCTTCCCTTTTTCCATTTTCAACCCTCTTATTTTTGAAATTTTTCACTGTCAATCCGACAGATGAAATGATGATTCAAATTATATCGGGGAATATGATCTTTTCTATAATACTTACAGGTTTTAATATGGTAGCTCAAGAACTTTCTTGGCAAAAACATTTGGGGCATTTTACTTTTTATGCGTCGCTGCCAATTGCAAAAATAAATTTTGTTTTAGCAAATTTATTACGTGGTCTCTTATCAACAATGCCATCAATTATCATTTTAGCGATCATTGGCCAACTTGTATATGGTGTTCAATTTCAGTATAGTTGGGGAATTATACCTGTATTTTTCCTTTCTATATTCAGTATAGTTGGTTTTGGGGTGTTTATTGGATTTTGGTCTCCAAATCCTCAACTAGGGAATATGGTAGTACAAGGGTTATGGATATTCCTGAGCTTTTTGACCCCTGTTTTGATGCCAATAGAGCAGTTACCTGAGGTCCTACAATGGATTTCTTACATTTTTCCTACTACATATATTGCTGAGGCTTTTAGAACTATACTTATTTCCGGATGGGAATTGTCAGTATCTATAAACCTTGTAATTTTGTTTGGTTATTCAATATTTTCTTTCTTATTAATTATGAAGAAAATGGATTGGCGAGTAAATTAAATAGTAAACTTAATTTTGCTCCTCCAATGATGTGTATAATCCAAAAAGCACTAGTTGTCCATGGAGAACTAGTGCTTAACCATGTAAAATATAACTATCATTTAGACCTATGTAAGTTCTGGTTATGATTTAAGTTTTGGCAATTTGTTTTCTTCGTTAACATGAAGGGCAAGATCAACTCATAATGGTAAGTCCATTTGTTTAACAACTATGTAATTCACCATTAAAAGATACTAGTCAACACCCATTCTTCTTTTGTTTACAATATGCTATACGATTTTTATAAACACGCCTTCACGAAACTTGTGTGCTGCGTGGTCATTAAGTTGTGCTACCGATGTGGAGAGTTCCGATGCTTTCTTAATAAAATTGTTTATAACAACAGCTGGATCAATGAGTCTTGCTTTATGTTTTCCGTGAATATCGTAATGGGTATTATTGAGCTCTAACTTCACATTGCTATTGATTTGTTGTAGGATTGCGAGTACTTCAGCATTATTACTGGTGGTTAGTTTACTCAATAGGGTGTAATCATCGTCTAACAAATCATCTGATGTTATTAATTTATGCTGTAAGGAGATTTTTATAGCTTTGCTTAAAAGATGGTAGCTATAAACATTTTCTGGACTCATGAAAAAATCAATGACCTCTTTATAGTATGTTTCAGTAAACCATTCGGCACTTTGAAGTGATTTTATACAGATTTTCTCTTCTTTTACAATTAATGAATTCAAAAATTTGTTTATTTCATCCTTTGAAATATTAAAATAACTATGCATATCTCGAAGTGTATAATCGATTCTATCAGCGCATAGCTCCGGTAAAGGCTGTTCTAAAATTGACCATTGTTCCATGGGGAAGAGTATTTCTTTATAGTCATGCCCATGGTTTGAGAGGATAGTAGGGATATCAGACTGCTCAATGATCTTGTCAAATATTCGTTCATGAAAATCTTCATTCTCATTTTCGTATACGTAATCGACAACATGAGAGAAAGCTGTGTGTGATACATCGTGTAATAATCCAGCAATTTGTTCTTCTAGACAGCCACCAAGTTTTCTTATTAGCAACATTACACCAATAGAATGATCGTAGCGGGTTATGTTCCATTTTTCATTCATTAAATAACAAGCTCCTCCTTGATGAACCTTCTTAAGTCTTTGAACAGGAGGAGATAGGATGAGCTCTTTTAATACACCATCAATTTCAAAATTGCCATAAATCTTATCATGAATAATCATTAATTGAGATCTCCTTTATGTAATAAGGAGTATTATATCATGATAATTAGAAGGAGCATCTTTTGCAGGTGCTCCTCACTTAGTTAAAAATTGTTATAAAGTGTTATATCTTCTACAGGAAAACGATTTGTTGCATGGGCATCTTTCGCTTTTTTTCCAATCGTTAATAACATGACTGGTACGTACCGTGAAGGAATGTTAAATGTTTTGATGAACTGTGCGCTATCGTAGCCAGCCATAGAGCAAGTGTCATAACCTCGCGCTTTTGCTATGAGCATGAGCTGCATAGCCGCGAGGGAAGGATTAAGTATGGCAGAATGAAGAGCCGCTTCTGGAGATTGGTATGCTCCATTTATTTGTCCAATTAATGTGGACTTTGCTTCTTCTGTCATAAATCCAGCTGCAACTGCTTCACTGTAAACTCGTTCAGCATTTTTATTTGCTTCAAGGTCACCTAAAATGGCAATGACTGCTGACGCATCAACGACTTGTTGCTGATTGAAGGCAATCGGCAATAAGGTATTTTGTAAGTCTGGGTCATCGATAACTAAAAATTTCCAATGCTGAAGATTCCATGCGGAAGGAGCTTTTGCTGCTTCCTGAATCATGTCGTTAAGCTCATTTTTATCAATTTTTACTGAAGGGTCATAAACCCGGATAGAGTGTCTGTCATTAATTACAGTTGTTAAATCAACATTGGTTGTAGTCATATTGCTCCTCCTTGAGTATGTTTATTACATTTACTATTAGCTTGCTCGTTCGAATGGTTTCATTGCCTTTTTCCTTTTATCATCTTTCTCTTCAGGCGTTAAATCCCAGTTGAAATCATATACAGCTCCTTCCCAATCGCCATACATTGGATTAGGAAATACTATGAATTTTGAACCGAAATCAGCCTTTAAATCATCTACCGAAGAGTTACGCTCTGGAACAGTCTGTTTATCAAAAACATCAGCAAAATCTGCTAAATTATCTCCGAAGAGAAGAATGATTTCATGGTCCGCTAGAACTTGATCCCTTCTTGCTTTTTTACTGGATTCATCTGTTTTCAACAAAATACGGTCTTCAGTACTTTGAGGAATTCCGTGATACTCCATATTTTTAATTGTAGCTTCCTTTTGTTCTTCTTTACGGTTTGAAATGTAGTAAATATCTACACCTTGTTCGTCAGCATATTGTAGAAATTCAAGTGCACCAGGTAAAAGCTCTGCGCTAGCCGAGTTAATCCAATCATCCCATCCTTCAGGATATTCAACCTCATTTACAGCCGCATACGCTTGGTACGGGTCATTATCTAAAACAGTTTCATCAAGGTCTAAAACGATTGCTCTCTTCTTTTCAATATTCTCTGTCAAATTTTGGTCAAGCATCATTTTGCCAATATTATATCCTTGATAATATAAAGCATTTCGTTCGCCAGACGTTTGATGCCATAAGGTAGACATAATATTTTCAGCAGGGATATTAACCGTTGAAGCTTGGGGTGCTTCTTCAGTTGTTTCATTTTGCTCTTCAGTTGTTTCTTCTCCAGCTGCATTTTCGCCGGTCTCTTCATTAGCATTAGGTGTACCGCAGCCTGTAATAATTGCGAAGCATAATGCGCTAACGAACCCAATACGAATCAAATACAATTTTGAACACATTTTTTCAGCTCCTTTATATTGTTAGTACATTGATCCTCTATATTTTTTACTGAAAGAGTAAAATTATGAATATGATAATAGGTAGAATGTTTTCAGAAATTTCTGTTAAAATAGTGGGAGATATCGTAGGATTTTTTTAATTTGATAAGGAAGTAGGCGATTTACATGAATTATCAATATTATAAAGACACTTTACAGCATATACAAAAACCATTTGCTTATATTGATCTGGATTTACTTGATGATAATATCACAGAAATTTTAAAGGCCAGTAACGGAAAAAAAATACGCTTGGGCAGTAAATCAATAAGAAGTGTACCAATAATGAAACGAATTATTGAAAGTAATGAACAGTTTGAAGGCATTATGTGCTTTACTGCTAATGAGGCAATTTTCTTAGCTAATTATGGTTTTAATGATGTGTTAATTGCTTACCCTGTTGTAGATCAATCGTATTTAACAGCAATTGCAAAGCAGGTTAAGAAAGGCTCTTTAATCACGTTAATGGTTGATTCTGTAGAACATGTTAAGCTAATTGACCAAGTTGGTGCAACGTATAACGTGGTAATCCCCATTTGTATAGACGTAGATATGTCTGTCGATTTTCCACGCTTTCGATTCGGTGTATACCGCTCACCTTTGCAATCTGCCAAACATGTGGATGACATTGGACAAGTAATAAAAAAATGCCAATACGTTAAACTAGACGGCATAATGGGTTACGAAGCGCAGGTTGCTGGTGTAGGTGATGCTGTAGCAGGAAAATCAGCAAAAAACTTTATTGTAAGAAAGCTTAAAAGTCATTCGATTCAAGCGATTAGTGAAAGAAGAGCAGAGGTTGTTAAAAGGGTAGAAGATCTTGGTTTTTCATTGAGGTTCGTTAACGGAGGCGGTACAGGGAGCCTATCATCAACTTGTAAAGAGCACGTTGTTACAGAAGTAACAGTAGGTTCCGGATTTTTTTCACCAAGCTTGTTTGATTCTTATCAAGATTTCCAATATAAACCTGCTGCAGGCTATGCGTTAGAGATTGTTAGAACTCCGAAAGATCGGTATTATACATGTCTTGGTGGTGGATATATAGCTTCAGGTGCAGTTGGAGATGATAAAACACCTAAGCCGTATTTGCCATCAGGTGCTCGCTTGCATGCCTTGGAAGGGGCGGGAGAAGTTCAAACACCGGTTTTCTATGAAGGGTCAGAACCTTTATCCTTAGGTGATCCGATATTTTTCCGCCATGCCAAAAGTGGTGAACTATGTGAGCGATTTTCGTGTTTGTATGGCATTTCACAAGGTGAAATCGTTGGAGAATATGCAACCTATCGAGGTGAGGGGCAATGTTTTTTATAGGATACGGCCGTTACAGATAATCATCCAGACACTAAGGTTTAATACATATCTTAATAAGCAGTTGTAGCATCATTTTTCTAATCTAGGTGGAGGATTTTCTCCACCTGATTTTTTGACGTTTAAGTTAAAGTGGATCCTAAGTCCTTACGGTAACCATTCATATATGAACTTCTCTATCACTTCTCTAGGTTCTTAATAGCTATGGACGATTCCGCATTGCTAACACTTTTTATGAGGCGTTTGAACATAAGGAGCCAAATGAGGCTTACAACGATACAAATGATTCCAAAACTCGTGCCAATAATATTTGGAGGAATAAATTCTAGTAAAATGCCCGCAAAAAACATGGATAGTTGTATTAATGCTCCAAATAATGAGTAATGAAGAGAAAATACTTTGCCGATTTTATCAGTGGGAGTATTCATTTGTATGAGTGTTGTATCTAATGGAATGATTATGCCTCCAGCAATTCTCATAAATAGTAAAAAGGTAATACCTATGATAAAAACTGAAGAACTTGCAAACAAGGTGAAAAATATCCCTTGAAATAAATATGCTACTCCAAAGTATAAAACCATTTTTTCTTTGTGATTGCCAACAAATCTACTCACAATCCATCCGCCAATAATCGTCCCTATTCCTTGTGTAGCATATAAGATACCTATTCCCATATCGCCCGCATGATAGACAGTCTCCCCATAAACTGTTAATAATATTTGATACACACCGCCAATAAGTCCCCACGAAATACCGACAAGTATAACACCTAATATAATTGGCGTTTGATAGATAAATCGATAGCCATCTTTTAAATCTTCTATAAAACTTAGTTTATTCTGCAAACCACAATATTTTGGAATCGTTGTTGCTTGAATAAAATAAGCAGAAATGAGAAAAGAAACACTATTGAGGATAAAAGCTATATGACTACTGAACATTCCAGACACTAAACCACCTAAAGAAGCACCAATGATAGAAATAATCCCACTAACCGTGCTAGATAAAGAATTAGCCAAGTAAAGATCCTTCTCATCTACTACATCCTTGATGACTCCTTGTCGTGAAGAATTAAAAAACACACTAGTAACCGCAGTGAAGAAATTTACGATAAACACAATCCAAATAAACTGCTCAGCAAATAATAAACCTAATGTGAGCAGCGCTCTTAATATATCTGCTGTCACCATGATTTTTTTTCTATCAAGCTTATCAACGAGTACGCCAGCAAATGGACTAATTAGTAATTGTGGTAGGCCTTTACTTAGAAATGTTAGTGAAACATAAAGTGGAGATTGAGTAATTCCATATACAAGTCCCAGCTGTGCAATCATATTAAACCAATCGCCTAACACACTCGTAGTTTGTCCTAGTAAAAGATTTTTAAAGTTACGGTTTTGTTGAATGAGTTGTCTATAGCTTTCTTTAGATTTTTTACCCATAATATTGTCCTCCAAATTTTATTTCTAAAAGATAGATACATTTCCATGAATTATTTAAAAATTGATTGTTCGTTAAGTTAGTAAGAATAGAAATGTTCGTTACATGTGGGGTGTTGAATAGGCTCATATAGAAAATTTTAGTAAAAAAAATAAGCAATATCGTCGGGGAAAAGACTTAAGCAAGCTACAACTTTAGTATGAAATAGGAATCAGATACATAAATTTCAAACAAATGCAGATTAGTTTTTCGTTAATACTGCGCATAGGTATGAGTATATGTAATATAAAGGATTATGTTCTTTTTATTAGAATATTATGAATATTAATAAAAGTATAAAGGGGGGGAGTTTATTGGAGGCACCATCAGAAAAAAGTAAGCGACTTCTTTTTAATACGAAACGTCGTCGGTTAGTATTCTATAGTATATTTACGATTGTTATTGTTTGCGCTCTGTTGCTTACAGCTGGATATATTTACGTTCTACAAAGTAAACCAAAAACAAAAGGTGAAATCATAATTAGTGGATTACAACAAGAAGTTTCAGTATACCGTGATGAAATGGGTATTCCTCATATTGAAGCAAATAATTTAAAAGATTTGTTTTTTGCTCAAGGGTACGTGACCGCGCAAGAGCGTTTGTTTCAAATGGATTTAATTCGGCGTCAAGCATCAGGTCAACTAAGTGAAGTCATTGGTGAAAGCGCAGTGGATACGGACAAATTTTTCCGCACAATAGGCTTACATCGTGTTGCAAATGAGACATGGGATATTTTATCAGAAGAGACACAGCAAATATTAACAGCTTATACCAATGGGGTAAATGCATTCATCGATACAGTTAATGAAGAGGGGGGGCTTGCTGTTGAATTTCGGTTAATGGGTTATAAACCGGACAAGTGGACAGTTTATGATTCAATTCTTGTAGGTAAGTATATGGCGTATGACTTAGGAGGTCATTGGGAGGGGCAAGCTTTCCGCTATTACTTAGCTCAAAATTTTTCTGACGAACAAACATTAGATCTGTTTCCGACATACCCTGAAGACGGGGCAACTATTTTGCAAGCATTACGTGAAAATCCACTTGATGTGAAACAAAGCTTGGCAGCTGCTCATATGCCAAATGAGTTAAATGGAAGTAATAATTGGGTTGTAGCAGGGGAAAAAACCGAATCGGGCTATCCATATATTGCGAATGATCCTCATCTCGGGCTTGCAACTCCTTCTATATGGTTTGAAACACATCTAAAAACATCAAATTTTGAAATAAGCGGTGTGATTGTACCGGGAGCACCTGGAATCATCCTTGGAAGAAATGAGCATATAGCGTGGGGAATTACGAATGTTGGTCCTGATGTACAAGATTTATATATTGAAAAAAGGAATCCAGAAAATGACTTAGAATTTGAATACATGGGTGAATGGGAAAAAGCAACAGTCATACAAGAGCCAATTGCTGTTAAAGATGGGGAAGACTTAGATTATCAAGTTCTAGAAACCCGACATGGGCCTATTATTTCAGAATTTGCGCATGATGAGAAGTTAGAAACAGCACTTGCGCTGAAATGGACGGCACTCGAACCTTCACCAGAGCTTGAAGTAGTATTGAAATTTGCGAGGGCTGAGAACTGGGATGACTTTAAAGACGCACTCACATATTTTTATGCCCCAGCTTCTAATTTTGTTTTTGCATCAACAGATGGAACAATTGCTTATCGTGCAAATGGGTTAATTCCAATTCGAAAGAATGGGACCAGTCTTGTACCTGTACCTGGTTGGACAGGTGAATATGAATGGGAAGGATTTGTTCCTTGGGAGGAGCTCCCAACAATCGTAAATCCAGATGAAGGGTTTATTTCTACTGCAAATAATCAAGTTGTTGATGATAGTTATCCTTATCATCTGTCAAATATATGGGCGCAGCCATATCGACAACAACGGATTCGCGATGTGTTATTAAGTAAAGATACATTTTCAATGGAGGACATGAAGAACCTCCAACTTGATAACAAGAACTTATATGCAGAAGAGTTTGTACCAATGTTCTTATCACTATTAAATAATGTTCAACTAAGATCCATTGACGAAGAAGTGTTAAGTAAAATGCGTCAATGGGATTTTATAGATGATAAAGACTTAGCCCAACCGCTCGTCTTTCATTTTTGGATGGAAGAAATATCAAATGTGTTGTTTGATGATAAGATTGACGAGGATATGTTAGGTTTCTTTAGAGGGAAATCACAAGTTGTTGACGAACTAATTCGAAGGGCAATTAGTGGAAATCCAGGGCCGTGGATTGAAGATGCAGGGGGATTAGACAAAGTTGTTTTGAATTCATTACAGCGAGCTATTGACAAAGCGGCTGAGCTACAAGGGAATAAAGTAGATAAGTGGAAATGGGGCAATTTTCACGAAATTATTTTTAGTCACCCTCTTGCAGTAATTAAACCATTAAATTTATTATTTAACTCTTCACCGATCCCGGTGAGCGGTAGTAATATTACTGTCAAAGCAGCTAGTTGGAATAGAGAAACAGGAGAAGTTAATCACGGTGCATCATGGCGAGTAATACAAGATTTAGCTGATATGGCAACAAGCTATAGTGTTGTCGGCCCCGGTCAAAGCGGGCACGTTTTAAGTAAAAACTACCACGATCAAATGAAGAGCTGGGCTGAGGGAGAGTATCATGTGACAAGCACTGATTCTGATAACTACCAAAAAAATGCGCATTTATTGTTATTGAAACCAAAATAATTTAACTAATATTTAAAAGGTATGCGTCATAGTTAGTAGATGGTCAGAATCTTTTATAACATTTTTTTAACAGTATTGAAATAGAATATATAGTCATCCTCGTTTAAGCAAACTTTCTATGGGGGTGATTTTTTTATTGATGAAAAAAGGGGAGAATGTATTCATGATTAAAAGTAAACTAAAAAAGTATAAAGCAAAAGCACTTAATAAAGTAGACAGATATGTATATTTACTAAACCCACCTAAGGTTGAAGAAGCTGCACATTGTGATTTTAATCTAAATAATATGATTTATTACAAATATTATGGATCCAATGGTACTTGGATTTCTCCTGATAGCCGAAAATCACTTAATATTCCTTTCAATAAGAAGGAAGGTATGATTGAATGGACTTTTAATACTAAATCAATGGAGGGCATATCAAATCCAGATTATATATATTTTTTTATGATTCGAGATAATTCATATCCTACAGCTATTGAAAATAATTTTTTCTTATGCTTTTACAATGTTCATCAACGGAAATTTAAGGTTTGGCTCTCATTAGATCAAGAAGTAAATTCAGTTATTATTGATACACCAATGTTATGCTGTGAAGAACAAAGAACAGTTAGGTTAACTTGGAATGAAAACGAATATTTTCGAATTTACTTTGATAATGCTAAAGTTAATGAAGTGCCAATTGGGACTTTTAATGTTCAACCTGAGAGAGTCTGTATAGGTGAAAATATGGAACCTACATATCCATCAAGACGCAGTCGTTTTTTATGTAATGAGCTCATTATGTTGTCAAAAGATATAGGGAATTCTCCTATTCCAGAAAATATGTTAATAGACTTCTCTAAAAAATAACAGTTACTATAAAATGTAAAATTATAATTTTTTTTATTGTATTTGAGTTAACTAAAAATTAACCGCTTGAAATTAAATGGTAGGGGGAGTCATAAATGAAAATATATCAGTTTAATAGAAATATGGGAAAAGAAATAACACAATTTGATTCAAACTTTGTCATGTCGCGTATAGGTATCATAGATAAAAAAGCTCATATTGGATTCATGTATCTAAATAAAGAAGGTATCGTCGGCTATCACCAAGCAGTTTCTGATCAGCTGCTATTAGTCGTAAGTGGAAGTGGCACTGTTAGAGGTGAAAATGATGAAACACAATATGTAGAAGCTGGGGATGCAGTGTTTTGGAACAAAGGTGAGTGGCATGAAACTGTGTCAAATGATGGATTAACAGCCGTCGTTATTGAGAGTGAAGAACTAGATCCATCAGCATATATGAAGTTGAGAAAATGAGGCTCAAAGAAACTAAGAAAGTTTTCATTGGACAAAGGACAACAGCGAATCTCAACAGAGAAAATAAATAATGTTAAATTTAAAAGGGGCTTACTAAGTTGTTCACAAGTAATGAGATAGCCCCTTCAACAGTTAAGACAATTACTTTCTATTAAAAGTCAAAATTATCGGGATCTGGTCCGAAACGTAAATCTTCATTTAAGTCATTTATTGTACGCATTTCTTCATTTGTTAATTCAAAATCAAAGATAGAAGCATTTTCAATGATTCGAGGCTCTTTTGTTGATTTTGGTATTGTTACAACACCACTTTGTAAATCCCATCTTAAAATTACTTGAGCTACTGTTTTGTTATGTTTGTTTGCAATCTCAGTTAAAAGTTCGTTATCTAGTAATTTTCCGTGCATTAAAGGTGACCAAGCTTCAAACTGAATTTGATGCTCTCGGCAAAAGTTACGCAACTCTTCTTGTAATAATTTTGGATGAAATTCTACTTGATTCACCATAGGCTTTATTTCTGCTTCAGTTAATAAATCTTGTAAATGATGGACATGGAAGTTACTTACACCAATTGCACGGACCTTTCCATCTTTATAAAGCTGTTCGAGAGCGCGCCACGTTTCTTTGTATTTGCCTTCGACAGGCCAGTGAATAAGATAAAGGTCTAAGTAGTCGAGGTTAAGTCTCGCAAGACTTTCTTCAAAAGCACGTAAAGTTGATTCAAAGCCTTGATCAGAGTTCCAAACCTTTGATGTAATAAATAATTGTTCACGGGGTATCTCGCTTTGTTTAATCGCTTGCCCGACACCTTCTTCATTTTTGTATATTGCTGCTGTGTCAATGCTTCGGTACCCAGCACGAATAGCAGCTTTAACTGCATCTATTACTTGCTTGCCATCCTCAGCCTTATATACCCCCAACCCTAACCATGGCATATCAATGCCATTATGTAATGAAACTGTGCTTGATATTGAATTCAACATAACCAACTCCTTAATTTTCATATCACTTAATATTATGAAGTAGAAGAGATAAAAAATGAATTTTTTGATCTTCATTTTTTTATTTTTGCATTATGTTTATAGTTTTAATGTATAATTTAGGGATAAATAGGTATCTTATTACAACTTTGGATTAAACAGGGGTGAACAAGCTATGGGCATATTAAGTCTGAAAAAGCTTGAAAGGAATATTGGGAATACGGTCTTATTCCCACCTATAGACTTAACAATACATAATGGAGACATCGTTGCAATCCAATGTAACATTGAAGTTGGTGGACAATTCATTCAAATACTGACCGATAGATTACCTAAATCTGGAGGAGGAATTAATTATTTCCAAAAACCATTTATAGGTAATTTTAAAGATATAAGTCCTAACATAGGTGTCCTATTGTCTGATGATGGCTATTATGAACGCCTGACACCGAAACAATATTTACAATTCATTAAGCGGCTGTATAATGTGGATGGCGATATTGAAGTTATTGTTAAAATGGTTGGTTTAATAGATAAACAGAATACAAAAATCGACAAGCTTAGCTTTTCTGAAAAGAAGCGTTTGCAAATTGCCCGGGTAATTTTACAAGATCCACAGTTTTTCATCATGGAAGAACCAACACAAAATGTTGATATTGAAAGTAAAATGATTGTAAAAAGGATAATTGAAGAACTTGCTGAGCAGGGGAAAGCAATATTATTGACGACGAGCGATCTTGAAAATGCGATTATTATGACGAACTGTGTGTATCGTTTGAATGGAGAAGGGTTAAAAAAGATAGATGTAGCTGATGGCGAAGGCGTTAAAAAGGAGATTATTAAGAATAACAACAGGACGACAAAAAATAAAGCAGCTTCAAATGCGGAAATAACTGAGAAAAATATTCAAGATGTTAAAGAGGATCAAGTAATCAATACACAAGTTCGTTTTGAAAAGATTCCGGCTAAAGTGAATGAAAAGATCATTCTCTTTGATCCAACAGAAATAGATTTTATTGAAAGTAATGACGGAATCGCTCATTTACATGTGAAAGGGGAGACTTTTGCGTGTTCTTATACATTAAATGAATTATTTGATCGCTTATATCCATTTGGTTTCTTCAGGTGCCATCGTTCTTATATTGTAAACTTGCAAAAGGTAAGAGAAGTTATAACCTGGACACGTAATAGTTACAGTTTAATTCTAGATGATGCGAAAAAAAGCTCAATCCCGTTATCAAAAGGTAAATTAAATGATTTGAAGGGCATAATTGGAATATAAAATCTGATGATAATACATAATTTGAAACGCCAATCATCTATAAAAAGGATTTATTCATCAACAGATATACTCTTTTCACCTAAAATTTAATGCTAGTAAAAAGAAATGAGCTTATACTAAATACAACAGCGAAACAAACAATTAACTAAATCGGAAATTTTAGGAAAAGGAGTTAATGTTATGAACAATATTATTGAAGTAAGTAATTTAGTTAAGTCATTTAAAAATAAAGTAGCTTTGAAGGATGTTTCTTTTAATGTAAAAAAAGGGGAGACTTTCGGTTTCTTAGGTCCAAGCGGATCAGGAAAAACAACAACTATTAAAATATTAACATCTCAACTTCTACATACATCTGGAGAGGTTCAAGTGTTCGGAGAACATGTAAGCAAATTAAAAGATCCTGCTTATATGAAAAGAATTGGTGTATTAACAGATAATAGTGGGCTATATGATCGACTGTCTGTTTACGATAATCTTGTGCTCTATTGTAAGCTATATGATGTGGATGTGAACAGAATTGATGAAGTATTAGAATCTGTCAACCTAGTTAATGAGAAAAAAACACAAGTTAAAAAGCTATCTAAAGGAATGAAGCAAAGAGTGACGTTGGCTCGTGCCATTCTTCATAAGCCTGACCTATTATTTTTAGATGAGCCAACATCAGCATTGGATCCAGCAAATACGAAAAATATTCACAATGGTTTGCGCCAATTAAATGAAGAGGGAACGACAATCTTTTTAACAACACATGACATGTTAGAGGCAGAAGAGATTTGTGATCGTGTTGCATTTCTTAATAATGGCGAGATTGAGTTACTCGATACACCTCAAAATTTACGCACTAAATTTGCAGATCCTTCCATTTCGTTATTGCTAAAAGGGGATCGAACTATAGTTGTAGATAAGGATGAACAAGGGGCAAAACAAATTTATGAACTGATGAAATCAGGTGATATTGTTTCTATACATTCAAATGAGCCGACACTCGGAGATATTTTTGTACAATTAACTGGGAGGGAATTAGTATGATATTTTCATTGAAAAGAGTAAATGCAATCTTTATTAAGGACTGGATTGATTTACTTAAAAATTCTTACATGCTATTAACAATCGCTATGCCTTTAGTACTTGCAGCTTATTTTGGTAGAGTAGGTAGTAATGATGGAATCTCTCAAATGTTTATAATTAATTTAACTTTTACGCTAGTAGGGACTTTCGTACAAGCTTCTATAGTCGCTGAAGAAAAAGAAAAAAATACACTGAGAGGACTATTACTTTCACCAGCTAGTACATTGGAGATTCTAGTAGGAAAAAGTACATTATCAGCCGCAGCTACAATGGTTGTCGTTGCTGGTGTTATGTTTCTTAGTGATTTTCAGATGGTATCTTTACCACTCTTTATATTGATGTTAATTGTAGGATTAATTATATATATTTCGGTTGGTACAATGATTGGTTTACTTTCTCGTACAGTAATGGAAACCGGAGTAGTTGGAATGCCAATTTTGGTCATATTAGGAATGGGTTCTATATTCACTTCGGTGACAGATAATGAATTGATTATAAAGCTAGTAAGCTATTTACCGAGTGAGCAATTTAATTATATGTGGACTCAATTTAATGATACTGGAAGCTATAGCGATATTTTTGGAAATCTGTTTATCCTTCTTATTTGGGTAGTTGTAGCGATTGCTGTTACGTTAATTACTTATAAGAAAAGAAGGTTTGACTAGTAAAAGCTATACAATAAGACAGCCAGGGAGAGAGCAGGCTCTCTCCCTGGCTGTTTTTTTATAGGCTATTTTCGTAAACTTTGTTGTTATTTTTATGAACAATGGACAATTTGATGAATTTTATTAGAGCTTAATAATTGTAAAATTAGAAAAGATGCCCGGTACACTAGATGGATACGTGCTTATATATTAGTACGTATATCAACAACCAATGCGAGAATAGCCGTTTTTGGGTCGATTAGTCAAGAAGAACAATTAGTATAGCTATGCTCTTGCTTTTTTGAGGACTTGATCAACAGGCTAGTTCTTATAATTAAATTGAGCTTCAATTTCCGCAGTTATGCTAATTTCTCTAGGCAGAATAGATGTAGTAGGAGTAATTGTTGTAGACATAAGTGGTTGTTCTTCAGAAAATGTCCTGTATGGAGGGTGACCAAGCTCTTTAATCTTTGTAGGAGTTTGATTTATTTGTGCATGAATCGTTTCTGCAATGACAGCAGCTTTTCGAATGGCATGATTTACAGCAGCTTGTAGAGCCTGCAGGTAGTAGGGGTCAGGATCTGATAATTCAAAACTTAATCTTCCAGCACTGCTAGCTCCATTTTGAAATGCTACATCATAAATTTTGCCAGACATATGGCTGTTTCGAACCGTAATTTTTAACTGGTGTGTAACTTTAAATCCTTCTAGTATGCTTTCGTTATCAACTGTTTTATACTTTGGAAATACGTTATATGCCATTGTTTCAATATCATTTTTGTCAATTCCCAACTCAATTAAAGAACGAATAAGCTGTGTTGACTGTAATGCATTTTGTTGTTGAGCAGTGGTGGCGCTCTGATCCTCAGTAATAACACCTAATTGCATAGAAACTAGGTCTGGTTTTACAGTTACTTTCCCACGTCCTTCGACAATGATATGTGGCTCAACTTTGTCATGTTGAGTGTGTCTTTTATTTAGCTGTTTAGGAAAAGGATTGTAATAAGGGTACGAATTCATCGAAACAACCCTTTCTTTTTTAGGAGTAATAAATTGTATGTAGTAAAGTGTAAGATTATAATATATACAGTTAAAGTATTTGTTCAAAGGGGCTGAGATGGTGGAACAAAAATTTATAGAGCAGTTTGACGGTTTACTTGAAAAATATGCTGATTTATTAGTTGGTCAACATACTCCTGATACAATCAAAAAGGTTGAGATGTGGGCGCTTTATACTCATATTGCGAAAAGCATGCCTGCATTGGCTAAGCATTGGAATGAAATGTACCCAGATGCAAAGGAAGAAATGAAGAAGGTTATCGCTGAAATTAAACAATTAAATGAAGAACATCGTACATCAAAGTAGGGCAGACACAAAGAGTTGTGTGTGTCCTACTTTGGTAAAGGTATCTTTGGTTAGACTGGCTGCCGAAATGTTATTTTCCTAACCTCAAGTTCTAATAAAAAACAACAAGCACCTTTAAATAAAGCGCTTGTCGGGGAGAATCAGGATGAGAGATTTTTCTTATTGGGTCATATTGTTATATGGAAATTGACTCGTATAGCCTTGGAATTGTTGATAAGATTGTTGTAGCTTCTGTTGTTCACTAGCCTCGATTTTGTACCAACCTTTTTGGAACATTAGGTTGTATAGCTGTCTTTGACAATTTTGCGTTTCGTTAAAGACATTTTGTATATCTTGATAAAGTGCTTGATGACTTGCTTCATTCAATGCTGTACAGTAAGAATCTGTCATATATTTTTCAGTTGCAAGCATGTCATTTAAAAAATCACGTTCGTTCATTTCAGGTGTTTGAGGTGTCGGTGTTTTTGGGTTTTGAATTTTGTTTTGATTATTCATTGATGATGTTACCTCCTTATTGCATTGGTTGGGTTCGCTGATTGTTATTTTGCAAATGGGACATTATTATACCGTAATGTCGTTGATGCATTTGTCCAGCTCGCTCTATAGCTGATATAATTTCTTGATCTTGACATTGTCTAGCAAAGAAATGTGCTTTCTTCATAGCTAATAAATTCCAAGAAAGCATGTCAGTTAAGTACATCGAGTCTTTTGTTGATATTACTTGTGGTGGCTGTGGCATTGCCATTGTTTGGTTTTGAGTCATATTTTGTTGCTGCATCATTAAACCCTCCTTATTAACTTCAAAATTTATCGTTCCCTAACGGCTAATACCTATACAAATTATTATTAACGCTTTTATCGTAAACTTTGTTGCTATTATTACTAAAAATGGACATTAAAATTGGGTTTGATCTTAATGTTGAAAAGATGACACGAACGTTAGAAAAACTTAAAACGAAAAGCAACAACCAATGTGAAAATAGCCTGTTAAACAATTTGTCATATTTTCGACAAAAATAGCGTTAAATTATATTCAAAAATAATAAAAGATGATAAAATAATGCTGGCTAGTAGAAAAAATAAATACAGCCTTCTTAAAAATGCGAGTTTAAAAAGTACGAAGAAGAAATCATGGTGGTAGGCGTATTAAAGTGGGGCTACTAACTGCTCGAAAAAACACATACGATCATGAACAGTGAAATTACACATAGCTACGAAATGACATATACTCAAACTACGAAGAGGAAAGCTCATTTCAGGATAGCTTGTACAAAGTTTATACAACATCTTTTTCCACACTTTTTGAGGACTCTGCTAACTCAAATGAATGCGGTTACAAAAAGGAGGTTATTATAAATTGGAACAAGTGATGAAAAACTTTTTCTTATTTTTATCAAAGAATAAACCTATGACAAAGTTAGCAAAAAAATACGGTTTGCGTTTTGGTGCAGGTAGGTTTGTTGCAGGGGAAACGATTAACCTAGCTGTTGATGTGATTAAAGAGCTAAATAGTAAAGGGCTAGTTGTAACAATTGACTATTTAGGTGAATTTGTTGATAACGAAAAAGAAGCTAACGAAATGGCAGATCAGTCAATTGAAGCAATTAAGGCAATTGGTAGAGAAAATTTAGATTCACAGCTATCATTAAAAATGACTTCTATGGGTTTGGATATATCTGACCAAGTGGTAATGAGAAATATGCGTAGAATTTTACAAGCTGCAAAAGACAATGGTGTGTTCGTTACTATCGATATGGAAGACTATTCTCGATGCCAGAAAACAATAGATATTTTCAAAGAGTTAAGAAAAGAGTTTGATAATGTAGGGACAGTTATCCAATCATATTTATATAGAACAGAAAAAGATATTGAAGACTTAAATGACTATCATCCTAATCTACGGCTAGTAAAAGGGGCATACAAAGAATCCCCTGAAGTAGCATTTCCTGATAAGAAAGATGTAGATGACAACCTTAAAAAAATTATAAAAATGCATTTATTAAATGGGAATTATACAGCTGTAGCAAGCCACGATGATGCGATTATAGAATATACTAAACAACTCGTTAAAGAGCACAATATTCCGAATGATCAATTCGAGTTTCAAATGTTATATGGAATAAGAACAGAACGCCAACTGGAGCTTTCAAACGAAGGATATAAAATGAGAGTGTACGTACCATATGGAACAGATTGGTATGGCTACTTTATGCGTAGGTTAGCGGAAAGACCAGCTAATGTTGCGTTTGTAGTAAAGGGAATGGTCAAAAAATAAAGATTTTTGGACTTCTCCATACCTTTGTATAATTAGTGAACGAATAAAATAGTAGAATGATAAATTATCAAGATAAAGCCAGCCTTATTCGATAGATGGTTTTAGTGAATAGGGCTGGTGATTTTATTATACTATGGGGTTATAATCATACTAAGTTGATAATCTCTAGGGAAGTAGACTCTGAGTCCTTATTGTCTAACTCTTAAGCCTATTTCACTTTATCTTGGAGGTTAGTATTGATTGTTATTTTTTGAAAAAAACATAAACAGTTTTTGTCAACTGTTCTCGCATTAATTATTGTGTTTCGTACTTAAACATTAACACGGCAAATATTATTTCTTGATATAAAATGACGTCAATGAATTATAAATCATTTTGTTTTGCTAATATTGTCACTCTAACAACAAAGGTTACGAAAAGAGCCATTCGATAAAATCATTATCCATTATCGAATGGCTCTTTTGTTATTTTAAAATAATAATAATGTTAATTTCTCTTCATATTAATAACAAATTTATATCGATCAGCTCGATAAACTGATTTAACGAGCTCTAGCGGCTGCCCGTTTGTTAACTTAGTTTGTCTCCGAATATATAATATTGGTGCATTTTTATTTATACCTAAATCTTTCGCTTCATCTGCTCTCGCAATTGACGACTCAATAATTTGCTTTGCAGCGTCTATTTGTAAACCTAGTTCATTTTCAATGTAAGAATAAAGTGAACGATTGACTATGTCTTCGGTTAGGCCCTTTACCAAATTTGCAGGTATATAGGTTGTTTCAATTGCCATCGGTAAGTCGTCAGCAAATCTTATTCGTTTTATTTCATATAGAGGGTCATGTTCATTTATTAATAGCTTGTTTGAAATACTACGACTTGCTGGAATAAGCTCAAATTTAAGAAGTTTACTTCCTGGTTTCATCCCTCTTTTTTCCATATCCTCAGTAAAGCTTGTTAAGCCTTGTAATGTTTGTTCTATTTTCTTTTCACCAACGAAAGTACCTCTGCCCTTTTGTCTATATAAATATCCTTCATTAACTAAGTTTATAATCGCCTGCCTGATCGTCATGCGGCTTACGCTAAATTGTTCAGAAAATTCTCTTTCTGAAGGAATTGCATCACCAGGGGTAAGTTCTTCATTATCTATTAAATTCTTTATATATTCTTCAATTTGATAATAGATTGGCACAGGTGATTCTCTGTCGATCATTTCTAGCTCTCCTTTCGCTATTAAGTTAGTGAAAGCGCTGCTTTATCTGCTATGATTGTAACATGTGGATGATCATATAAGGAAGATGCAGGAAATTCTTCGCTCATATTTTGTTCTACTAATAGTTTATGGACAGCTTTTCGTTTATCTTTACCTGATATAAGTAAAAGTATCTGTTTACTTTCAAGAATAGTTTGAATACCCATCGTAATCGCATATTTAGGAACTTCATTAATGTGTTGAAAAAATCGCTCATTTGCATATCGAGTTGATGAGGTTAATTTTACAATATGCGTACGGGTCTTAAAGGAAGTATATGGTTCATTAAAGCCTATATGACCATTGTGTCCGATGCCTAATAATTGTAGATCTATGCCACCTAATGAATGAATAAGCTTATCGTAGTTGTTGCACTCTCTTTGTAAATCGTTTGCCATTCCGTTCGGAATATGTGTTTGAGAGTAAGGAATATCAATATGATTAAAAAGATGCTCATTCATAAATGAAAAGTAACTGTTTATGTCATCCTTAGCTAAGCCTACATATTCATCTAAATTAACAGTCTTTACATAACGATAAGATGTGTTATTTTTTTGAAAATCATTAATCATTTGTTTATAAGTACCTTTAGGTGTACTACCAGTCGCTAAACCTAAAACAAGATCTGGCTCGTTTTGTATGTTTTTTATAATATGTTGAGCGGCTTTAATACTCAAATCATGGTAGTCTTCTGCTTGTATGATTTTCATGAGCAATTCACCTCGTGTATTTATCTCTCGTATGAGATAACTCCTCGACAGATAGTCATAACTAGATTGTTTTGTTCATCTAAAATAATAAGGTCTGCATCTTTATTTTCTTTTATACTACCTTTACGATCAAAGACGCCACATTGTTTAGCAGGATTCTTTGAGGCAATTATGGTTAATTCAGTAAGAGATACATTTGTGTAAGTCGAGATATTTTGCATTGCTTGATCCATCGTTAATAAACTACCAGCTAATGCTCCTCCATCCAAAGTTGCTTTACCATTTTTCACGTGTACATTTTGACCACCTAAGTCATAGATGCCATTTCTTAAACATTTTGCACGCATCGCATCGGTAACTAGAATTGTTCGCTCACATCCAATGGAACGGTAAGCAAGTTCAATCATTTTAGGAGAAACGTGTATACCATCAACAATCATTTCAACAAATAATTCATCTCGCATCATTGCTGCACCTACAACACCTGGTTCTCGATGATGTAAGCCGCTCATGCCGTTAAATAGATGAGTAATGTGAGATGCTCCAACACGAATGGCATCAACTACTTGATCATAAGTAGCGTTTGAATGCCCGATAGAAGCAACAACGCCATTTGAACTTAAATATTTAATCAAGGCCAAACCATTGTTTATTTCGGGTGCTAGCGTCACCAGTTTAATATTGTTACCTGAAAGCTTTTGCCAGCTTTTAAATAATGATATATCTCCCTCTAAAATGTAATCATAAGGTTGTGCTCCTGCTTTTTGTGAATTAATAAATGGGCCTTCAAGGTGAATTCCTAATATTTCAGCTTGACCATCATTCTGAGATTCCATATAGTTACCAACATTGAATAATGCCTGTTCTATTTTTGATTGATGTTGTGTAATTGTTGTAGCTAAATAGCTAGTTGTACCTTCTTGTGGTAATGCTTTCGAAATTGTATCCAGTGCATGTGGAGAGGCGTCCATAATATCAGAACCATGTGCACCATGAATATGAACATCAATCATTCCTGGTAGGCATTTATAATTGTTAGGAAATTGAATGATGTTAGTGTCAATTTCATCTATGTGTTCACTGATTGACTCAATTTTGCCATCAGTAATCTTAATAGTACCTTGTTCAATCGTTCTATCTTCGGCATAAATTGTTAAGCCTTTAATAAGCATATCGAAAACTCCTTATGCTTTTTTCTATATCATATCATGTTAATTATTAGTTGTCTAGACAACTATACATATATAAAAATTGGTATAGACAACTATATATTATAATGATACGATATAGTTGTTCCACTAGGCTACCTGTAAAATATTAATTGCAAGTTTTAGCAAGTTGATGGAGAGGTTGAAAAACTCTCTATCGGTGCAAATTATGAATGCGTTTACAAAATGTTCATGTCACGTGCTGGTTAAATATCAGAAAATTGCGTTAATTTAACAAGCTCTACAATATGTTCAATAGTGACCTTAACATTATTACTTAATAAAAGAAGGCTCTTTTCGTAAACTTTGTAGCTATTTTTACTTAAATTGGACAGTAAGATGAGTTTTAAGAGAGCTTAATCATTGTAATAGTAGAAAAGATGCCACAAACGATCGACACCTTAGAATGAAAAGCAACAATCAACGCGAAAACAGCCTTAAAGAATGGCCACCTAGTTATATAAATTTTAATTTTCACCATTAATTAAAGGTCACTTTCTTTGTAAGTTGCACTTTAGACTCAAATCTGTCATTTGGTCATGAATAAAAATAATGGGGTGATGTATAGGGAGAATATAAAAAAGATTATTAAGGAAGCGGAGCTTATTTTCTTGGGGGTGGATGTATGCTTACTCAATATTTGGATGAAGTTGAAAGATTGCTTAATAAGGTGAAATCCAATGAACAAACATTAACAAACGCTGCATCAATATTAGCAAATACACTTGAAAAAGAAGGCATTATTCATATATTTGGTTGTGGACATTCACATATCATCTCAGAGGAAATCTTCTATCGCGCAGGGGGGCTAGCATGTGTAAACCCTATTCTTATAGAAGATTTAATGTTATTTAAAGGCCCAGTCAGGTCTTCAATGCTTGAAAGGGTTAATAATTTTATAGAAGTTAACCTTGAAAAATATCAAATTCAAGAAAATGATGTTTTTATCGTTGTGTCTACTTCAGGTATTAATCCAGTTCCTATTGATGCTGCGCTATATGCAAAGAGGAAAGGGGCTCAAGTGATCGCTTTAACATCGCTTGATTTTTCAAAACATGTAAAGTCAAGGCATATAGATCAAAAACGCTTGCATGAAGTCGTTGATCTTGTAATAGATAACTATTCTCCTACAGGCGATGCTGTCATGACTGACGATCGACTACAGCAACCATTTGGACCAACTTCTACAATTATTAATACTGCAATTATAAATAGTGTAATCGTAGAGACCATTAATATTCTACTAATGAAAAATATTAAACCACCCATTTTCTTAAGTGGAAACCTACAAGGCTCAGATATCCACAATCAGGATTTAATTAATCAATATAAAGATAGAGTCACACACCTTTTATAGAATTGGGGAGATGAAAAATGTTTAAATTTTTACAAAGAATTGGGAAGTCACTTATGCTACCAATTGCTGTATTACCAGCCGCAGCATTATTACTTCGTTTTGGAGCAGAGGATATATTAAATATCCCGTTTATATCTGCTGCTGGTGGAGCATTATTTGCAAATTTATCACTCATCTTTGCAATAGGGATTGCAATAGGATTATCAAAAGATAATCACGGTGCTGCAGCACTAGCAGGTGCAGTCGGATATTTTGTCTTAACAGATGCAACGCAAGCTATTAATGATGAAATTAATATGGGGGTTCTAGGTGGTATTTTAGCGGGGATTATAAGTGGTCAATTGTATAATCGCTATCATGATATAAAATTGCCAGAATGGTTAGCCTTTTTTGGAGGAAGAAGGTTCGTTCCAATTGTTACATCTATCGCGATGCTTATAATTGCTTTGCCATTAGGGTTTATTTGGCCACCTATTCAAGAGGGGATTAATAGTTTAGGTGAATGGATTATTGGTGCAGGTGCAGTTGGTGTTGGCGTATTCGGCTTCTTAAACCGTTTGTTAATTCCGTTAGGACTTCATCATGTCATAAACACCTTAGTTTGGTTTGTGTTCGGCGAATATGGAGGAGCAACAGGGGATTTAAATCGCTTCTTCGCTGGTGACCCAACAGCAGGTCAATTTATGACGGGCTTCTTTCCAATCATGATGTTTGGCCTTCCCGCAGCATGCCTAGCAATGATAGCTGCCGCAAAACCTGAACGAAGAAAACAAGTTTCTGGCGCACTGATAGGTATTGCTTTAACGTCATTTTTAACAGGTATTACTGAACCGATAGAATTTACGTTTATGTTTATCGCACCACTATTGTATGTTATTCATGCATTATTAACGGCGAGTTCAATGGTAGTGACGAACTTACTTGGCATCCACGACGGTTTTGGATTTTCAGCGGGTGTTACAGATTATTTATTGAATTTTGGAATTGCCCAAAAACCTCTTTTATTATTAGTAGTAGGATTAATTTATGGAGTAATTTACTTCATCGTATTTTATGTTCTTATAAAGGTTATGAATATTAAAACACCAGGCCGAGAGGATGAGGCAATTGAGGAGGATCCTATCGCATCAGCTGGAACAGGTGATAAATATACTACAATGGCTGAGAGCTTCCTACAAGATTTAGGTGGTAAAGAGAATATTACTAGTATAGATAACTGCGCCACTCGACTTCGATTAGAGGTGAAAGACAGCAGTGCTATAAGAGAAGCTTCATTAAAGAAACATGGTGCTCACGGAGTTATGAAAGTAGATGACAATCATATTCAAGTAATTGTAGGAACAAATGTTGAATTCGTAGCAGATGCGTTAAAGCGCATGGTATAGTATAGGCAGTTTGGACAGTAAACAGCATATTTGACAAGTGAAAGTGCGAATTTGGATAGTAAACCATACATTTCGGCTAGTAAAAGGGGAAAATTTAAAGTTTATCTGTTTGACTGAATGTTCATCATAAAGCTTAACCCAGACCATGATTTCACACGAAGGCAATGCGCCTTCGTGTGAAACCTGTCTTAGTATTGTAATTAACGGATATTCCGCTATTGTTTAACCGGTAAAACGCCTTTTTATTCCTCGGGTTGCATATTATGCTTTTTATATTGCTGATTTTGGCTTTGAGTTTTTCCACCCTCATTTTCAACCGTAGGACCAGCATTCCCTTTTACACTTGCTGCGCTTACTCCTGCTTTTGATGGACTCTTCTTCATGCGTGCCATTTCGCATCACCTCCATTTTATTAACGTTTCCAAAGTGAACATTTTTATCAAGATAATAATTATGAGGCTCTTTACATAAGGATGTTTTTGCATTAATTTTTGCTTTTCTTAATAAGCACGCACATAACTACATTTTTTTTCACAGGAAAAATAGCCATTCGTTATAGAACGTTGTTAATCTTCTTGTAGAATAATGTTGTATTTTGAAAAAAATTACCTATTTTATTTCTCCTATATTGCGAAAATTTGAAAAATCATTTATATTTATAATTAAAGGAACTCATTCTAGGTAGGCAGTATTTTTTTTGACAGTAAAATGAATGAGTATTCATTCAAAAAGTCAGAGGAGGAGAAATGGAATGGTCCAACATATTAAAAAAGCAGCTGTTCTTGGTTCAGGTGTAATGGGCTCTGGAATAGCAGCACACTTAGCTAATATTGGGGTTCCCACTATATTGTTAGATATTGTACCTCGAGAGTTAGCAGACGATGAAAAAGCTAAGGGGCTAACATTAGAAGATAAAAGTGTAAGAAATCGATTAAGCTCTCAAGCTATTAAAAAACTGTTAAAGCAAAAGCCAGCTCCGCTAATGTCAAAGGACAATATTGTGTTAATTGAAGCAGGTAACATGGAAGATGACATGGAAAGGCTTTCTGAATGTGATTGGATAATTGAAGTTGTTGTAGAAAATCTAGAAATTAAGAAACAAGTATTTGAACGTATTGAACAAGTAAGAAAGCCAGGGAGTATCGTAAGTTCTAATACTTCTGGAATATCAATTGAGGCAATGGCAGAAGGTCGTTCCGATGATTTCAAAAAACACTTTCTTGGAACACACTTCTTTAACCCGCCTCGCTATTTAAAACTGTTGGAGGTTATTCCTACAAAGGATACTTCTCCTGAAGTTTTATCTTTCATTAAGCAGTATGGGGAAGAAAAACTAGGAAAAGGTGTAGTTGAAGCGAAGGATACACCTAATTTTATTGCTAATCGAATTGGAACTTATGGGCTTCACATCACTGTAAATGAAATGTTAAAAGGTGGCTACAGCGCCGGTGAAGTTGACTCGGTAACCGGTCCATTAATTGGTAGACCAAAAAGTGCAACTTTCCGCACGCTTGATGTTGTCGGTTTAGATACATTCGTTCACGTTGCAAAAAACGTATACGATAATGTTGAAGGTAAGGATAAAGAAGTATTTGTTACTCCAGAATTTATGAAAAAGATGGTTGAAAAAGGTTGGTTAGGTAGTAAAACTGGTCAAGGCTTTTTCTTGAAAAAAGGAAAAGAAATTTTACAATTAAATCCAGAAACGTTTGAGTATGAGCCAAGAACAAAGCTAAAAGCGCCATCTATCGAAATGAGTAAACAAATTAAGAAGCTTCCTGAGAAATTGAAAGCGCTTGTATATGCAGAGGATAGAGCTGGGGCACTGCTATGGAATATTATTAGCCCTGCACTCTTGTATTCTGCTGAACTATTAGGTGAGATTGCAGATGACATCGTTGCAATTGATAAAGCGATGAAGTGGGGCTTTGGTTGGGAAATCGGTCCATTTGAAATGTGGGATGCAATCGGTTTAGAGAAATCAGTAAACAAAATGAAGTCTGAAGGAAAAGAGATTCCAGCGTGGATAGAAGAAATGCTTTCAAACGGTATTACTTCCTTCTATAAAAAAGAGAACGGTGGAGTTGCATACTTAGACAAAGATGAATACAAGCTGCTAAAGGAAAACGAAAAAATTGTTCATCTTAAGAGCTTAAAAGAGAAAAATGGAGTTATTAAGAAAAATAGTGGTGCTAGTTTAATAGATATTGGTAATGATGTAGCACTTTTAGAGTTCCATTCTCCAAATAATGCCATTGGATTAGACATCATTCAAATGGTTAATTATTCTCTTGAAGAAGTCGATCGTAACTATAAAGGATTAGTAATAGGAAACCAAGGTAAAAACTTCTGTGTCGGAGCTAATCTAGCAATGATGCTTATGGAAGCACAGGACGATAATTTCTTTGAAATTGAAATGGTTATACGTCATTTCCAACAAGCAATGATGAATGTGAAATATAGCGCTAAGCCAGTTGTTGCCGCACCATTCGCTATGACGTTAGGCGGCGGTACAGAAATTAGCTTACCGACAAGTCAGATTCAAGCATCAAGTGAAACATATATGGGCTTAGTTGAAGTTGGTGTAGGTTTAATTCCAGGTGGTGGTGGTAATAAAGAGCTTTACATTAACCATCTGAAAACAATGCCAAAAGGTGTAGATTTTGATCTGCAAGCTGTCGCAAATAAAGTATTCGAAACGATAGCAATGGCTAAAGTGTCAACATCTGGACCTGATGCTCGAAACTATAATTTCTTAACAAAACAAGACGGCATTAGCTTTAATGGAGATCATCTTATCCATGATGCAAAACAAGTTGTCATATCACTTTATGATAAAGGCTATCAAGCTCCTAAACGTGAGATGGTTCCAGTGGTTGGGGAAACAGGATATGCAACATTATTATTAGGAGCACAAAATATGCATTTATCTGGATATATCTCCGATCACGACTTAACAATTGCGAAAAAACTGTCACACGTTATTGCAGGTGGTAAAGTACCATTTGGAACAAAGGTCGATGAGCAATACTTACTTGATTTAGAACGTGAGGCGTTCGTTAGCTTAATTGGAGAACCAAAAACACAGCAACGTATGCAACACATGTTAGTAAAAGGTAAGCCGTTACGCAATTAATAATAACTACTATGTGTTCAAAAAGGCTGGATAGAGATTAGGAAAGAACATCTATGTGAGTTTTGCAGTAATTATGTGGATCAGTATTTCTTAAATAAGCATAGTTTTTGAACATCGTCTAAAAATGCTTCCACCTATTCGAAAAAATACGGAGAAAAGCGGGGGAATGATGTGAGAGAAGCTGTTATTGTTGCTGGTGCTCGAACACCGGTTGGTAAAGCGAAAAAAGGGACATTAAAAGATGTACGTCCTGATGATTTAGGGGCTGCTGCAGTAAATGAAACATTAAAACGTGCAGGTAACTATGAAGGTAATATAGATGATTTAATCATTGGTTGTGCAATGCCAGAGGCAGAACAAGGATTAAATATGGCTAGAAATATTGGGGCGCTTGCTGGGCTACCTTACACCGTTCCAGCAGTTACAGTAAATAGATATTGTTCATCTGGCTTACAAACAATTGCCTATGGTGCAGAAAAAATCATGCTTGGTCACGCAGATACAGTTATTGCTGGTGGGGCAGAATCAATGAGTTTAGTACCAATGATGGGGCATGTTGTTCGTCCAAATGCGAAGCTTGCTGAGAGTGCACCAGAATATTACATGGGCATGGGTCATACAGCTGAACAAGTTGCAATGAAATATGGTATTACGAGAGAAGAACAGGATGCATTTGCTGTGCGAAGCCATCAGAAAGCAGCGAAAGCAATTGCAGAAGGAAAGTTTGCTGATGAAATCGTACCAGTAGACGTAACAATGCGTTCTGTAGGTAAAGACAATAAAGTTCAAGAAAAAACAATTCAATTTTCTCAAGATGAAGGTGTACGCCCTGATTCCTCTGTTGAAGGATTAGCGAAACTTAGACCAGCATTTTCTGTCACAGGATCTGTAACAGCTGGTAATGCTTCACAAACGAGTGACGGTGCAGCTGCGGTGATGGTGATGGATAGAGAAAAAGCTGATTCATCTGGCTTGAAGCCGATGGCTAAATTCCGTTCATTTGCAGTCGGTGGAGTACCGCCAGAAATCATGGGAGTTGGACCGGTTGTAGCTGTTCCTAAAGCATTAAAATTAGCTGGGTTAGAATTAGCTGATATTGGCTTATTCGAATTAAATGAGGCGTTTGCTTCACAATCAATTCAAGTTATTCGTGAATTAGGTTTAGATGAAGAAAAGGTTAACGTGAATGGTGGGGCAATTGCATTAGGGCATCCACTTGGTTGTACTGGGGCTAAACTTACGTTATCTCTTATTCATGAAATGAAACGCCGTAACGAACAATTTGGGATTGTAACGATGTGTATTGGTGGCGGAATGGGTGCTGCTGGGGTATTTGAATTAGTATAGAGTGTTCGGAACAAATAGGGGGTATTTGGTCGGAATCATAAAGCAGTGTTAGTCACAGGGGAATGACTAGCACTGCAATAGAATAAATAACAACACATTATTTTATAGGAGGAAATTAAAATGTCAGATACAACTAAACAATTAGTAAAGGGTGGCAGCTTTTTAGTTGAAGATATTAGTTCAGATGCTGTATTTACACCAGAGGATTATACAGATGAACAAATTATGATAGGTAAAACAACAGAAGATTTTGTTGTTAATGAGGTTGTGCCACAACTAGATCATATTGAAAACCATGAATTTGACCGTTCGGTTAAGCTATTAAAACAGATGGGTGAGCTAGGACTATTAGGAGCAGATGTTCCTGAAGAGTATGGTGGTCTTGAGTTAGATAAAATTAGTTCAGCACTAATTACGGAAAAGATGTCAAGATCAGGCGGCTTTTCAATTACGTTTGGTGCTCATGTTGGAATCGGTTCATTACCGATAGTATTATTCGGTAGTGAAGGACAAAAGAAGAAGTATTTACCTGGACTAGCGGTGGGTGAAAAGATCGCTGCTTATGCCTTAACTGAGCCAGGTAGTGGTTCAGATGCATTAGGAGCAAAAACAACTGCAAAACTTAATGCAGAAGGTACACATTATGTGTTAAATGGAGAGAAGCAGTGGATTACAAATGCTGGTTTCGCTGATGTATTCGTCGTATACGCAAAAATCGATGGTGAGCATTTCTCTACATTTATTGTTGAACGTGACTTTGATGGAGTGTCTACTGGTCCTGAAGAAAAGAAAATGGGTATCAAATGCTCTTCAACTCGTACGCTCATTTTAGAAGATGTACACGTACCAAAAGAAAACCTTCTAGGTGAAGCAGGTAAAGGTCATGTTATTGCTTTCAATATTTTAAACATTGGCCGTTACAAACTAGGAGTAGGGACAACAGGAGGAGCAAAACGCGGGTTAGAAGTAGCACTTCAATATGCTAACCAACGTCAACAGTTCAAAACACCAATATCTAAATTCTCTTTAACTCAAGAAAAATTCGGTACGATGGCATCGAGATTATATGCTTCTGAAAGCTCTGTCTATAGAACAGTTGGTTTATTTGAAGACCGTATGGGTGCTCTTACACCAGAACAAGTTAAAGACGGCAAAGAAGTAGGGAAAGCAGTTGCTGAATATGCGATTGAATGTTCTCTTGGGAAGGTAATGGGTTCTGAAACACTTGACTATATTGCTGACGAAGCCGTTCAAATTCATGGTGGATATGGCTTCATGGCTGAATATGAAGTAGAAAGAGCATACAGAGATTCTCGTATTAATCGTATTTTCGAAGGAACAAATGAAATCAATCGCTTACTCGTACCAGGAACATTTTTACGTAAAGCAATGAAAGGCGAGCTTCCACTATTACAAAAAGCACAAGCTTTACAGGAAGAGTTAATGATGATGATGCCTGAAGAGGTTGGTGATGAGCCACTAGAACAAGAAAAATATTTAGTGAAAAATGCGAAGAAAATAGGCATCATGGTAGCTGGTTTAGCTGCGCAAAAATTTGGTCCAAAGCTCGAAAAAGAACAAGAAATTCTAATTAATATTGCAGATATTGTCAACAACTTATATGCCATGGAATCAACTGTCTTACGTACAGAAAAAGCAATCAACAAAACTGGGCTAGAGAAAAACAACCAAAAACTTTTATATACACAAATTTATTGCCAAGAAGCATTTAACGAAATCGAAGCGCATGCAAAAGAAACACTTGTTGCAACAGAGCAAGGTGATACACTTCGCATGATGCTATCATCACTACGCAAGTTCACTCGTTATACTCCGATTAACGTAATTGCTAAAAAGCGTGAAGCTGCAGCAGTACTAATTGAAGCAGAACGCTATACAGTTTAACAACACCGAACTGTTGGCCTTTACTTGAAAAAAGCTCCTGTAACATGGGAGCTTTTTTTAAACCTCTATATAATACTAAGAAATATACACCTGGCGTCTGAGATAATGATATACATCGTTTAAATCGTTATTAAGGCAACAAAGCCTGCGTAAAGAGCCACTTAAAGGCTGGGTTCTCATAAATTGTTGCTTTTCGTAATAAGAGCTATTTTAAGCAAAGAGTCTTATTATGAAAGGTTACTAGTACTGTCCAATAGGGCCTAGTTACTTACGTTATATTTTTCTCAAGAAGACTTGCAGGAATAACAAAATAAAAGACGAATAAAACTGAGAAGGTTATAACAAGTGAATTCTTGATTATGCATTTAATTAAAAATATGATAATATTCATTTGAAGAGGGGAATTTTGACCAAGTTTCTCGTTTGCAAACCCTCAAAAAAAGTCGTTGGGTGGTGGAATTATATGGTATCTTTTTATTGGTATCCGAAATGTGGAACATGTCGTAAAGCAAAAAAATGGTTAGATGAACATCATGTTTCTTATGAAGAATTACATATTGTTGATAATCCCCCTTCGAGAGAAAAAATCGAAGAATTATATCATAAAAGTGGATTAGAACTTAAAAAGTTCTTTAATACGAGTGGGAAAAAGTATCGTGAGCTTGGATTAAAGGATAAGGTCAAAGCTGCTTCAGAGGCTGAATTATTAGATATTCTAGCAAGTGATGGCATGTTACTCAAGCGTCCCATCGTAACGAATGGCAGTGCTGTGACGGTAGGGTTTAATGAAAAGCAATTTGAAGACACTTGGGGGTAGTCATTGAAATTAGAAGGTACTGTTAAAACGGTCATCTTTTAATATATATAAAATGATTATAAATGTTGGAGGGATTGTTGAAATGAATACACCGAAGGAATTGCGTTATTCTGAAGAACATGAGTGGGTACGTATTGAAGGAGATCAAGTCCGCATAGGAATTACTCATTTTGCTCAATCAGAACTTGGAGATATTGTTTTCGTTGAATTACCAGAACCGGGTGATGAACTAGAAATCAATGAACCATTTGGTAGTGTTGAATCTGTGAAAACAGTATCTGAATTATATGCTCCAATTAGTGGCAAAGTATTAGAAGTTAACGAAGACTTAAACGATACGCCTGAATTCGTAAATGAATCTCCATATGAAAAAGCTTGGATGGTTGTAATCAAGCCTGCTGATATGAGTGAAGTTGAAAGCTTAATGTCAGCTGAACAATATGAGGAAATGACAAAGGAAGATTAAGTTATCTTCACCAAAATTAAGGTCGATATTTGAAACAGTGGGGTAACAGCTCCACTGTTTTTTCATAGACAATATGGCGATGATGCTGGCTGTTTTAGCATTGTTAAGATAATGAGAACGTATACATCTAACAATCGTGGCATCTTTCTATATTTACAATTTTTGAGCTATCATAATACTCATCAAAATTGCAACGAAGTTATGAAAAGAGACTGTGCAAAAATTCATAAACGTTATTTGAAATTTGTATCACTTATCTGTTTTAGAAGAGAAGATATTTCGTGTAGATTCGTAGTTTGAATAACATAAACTACTAATGTGAAATTAGTTATTAAGTTCATGAATTGTTCAACGAGGGTGATGTCGATGGCGATTATTGAGATTAATAAAGTCATTATTGTTGAAGGGAAAACTGATAAACAGCAAGTCGAAAACGTTTTAAATGAACCAATAGAAATCATTTGTACAAATGGGACGCTAAGTGTGACTAAATTGGACGAAATTATTGATTCAACATTTCATCAAGATGTATTTGTTCTTGTTGATGCTGATGAAGCTGGTAACAAGCTCCGTCAGCAATTTAAAAGAGAGTTTCCAGAAGCGCAACATATTTATATTGATAAAGTGTATCGTGAAGTTGCAGCTGCTCCGTTAAAACATATTGCAGCAGTTTTATTCCGTGCAAATTTTATAGTGAAAAGACAATACTTATAAGGGGTTTAAGCATTATGCAGCAATGGACAGACCAAATAAACAAGGTTTTACAAGCTTCAGGTTTAAAGGGAGTATATTTCTATACGCCACTTTGTGGAACTTGTCAATTAGCAGAACGAATGCTTGGCGTTGTAAAAGAAATTGTACCTTCAATAGAGTTTGGTAAAGTGGATGTTAACTATGTTCCTGACATGGCAGAACGGTACGAAATTCAAAGTGTACCGTGCTTGCTCATATTTAAAAATAATATGGTCATTAAGCGTATCTATGCTTTTCAATCCGTAGACGTATTATATAAGCACTTAAAGGACCTAGATTAACATTTGTTCTCTATTAAAAAACTATATCTTATTTCCAGACTTTAGAGCCATTCTCCTCGAGGCCATTTATCCAATCATATGATGGAAAAACTCGCTTCAGATTAGGTGGCTCTATTCCTTGTGAGGGATGATAGAGTCCTTTTATCTAGGTCAGCTTCCATACTCCTCCAGTAATTTCAACAAAAACAAATTCAGTTGTGGAAAACCTGAATCTCATCAAGGGAGTGAGCGTTCAGAAATAGGTAGCTCGGCATTACTTTTAATTTCTTGAAGGAGTTTGCCTTGAAATATCGAAAATTTTAAAATAATAAAAATATTTTGTTGAACTTAAGCTTTACAGGATGTTTAGCGTTACGAGTTGTTTCACGTACCTAGAAGAGCAAAAGTGACCTAAGGTTCAGTTAATAGAGGATATAAAAGTCCTTTACTCTTTTGGCTGTCCAGCTAAAGAGCCTATACAATTTAGATAATAAACACGTTAACTAAATTGAATAGTCTTCTTTCTATGGGATGGTTCCGACGCTTGTAGAAGATGGTCTAAACATTTGCACACTTACTTATAATTCTAAGGAACGAGGGGGGAGAGAAGTTACCGAAAATATATTACTTGTTTGTTGTACTAGGTTGTATGAATTGGTGAAGTACTCCTATACACATGTAGAACAGCTAGTCATATGTTTTTCGTAACTGAATGTATGGAACTTAGTTTATTTCTTAACGAGTTTAATAATAGGTTCGTTCAAAATTCACACTTAAACCTACTCCTACCTAACCAAACAATCATTGTTAATTTTGAAAGTAATAAAGAGAAAGTTCAAGTTGTGTTAACAGCAAGGGGATTGGAGTTGAGCAATCGGCAACAAAGTCCTGCAGACATTTCATTAGGTGCTGAACCTCAACAGTTTTACGAATTGTTATCTGGTAAAGAAAAGTTACAAAAATTGATAAGTCGACAAAGTATCATTTGCCAAGGGAAATTCAGATACATTCTTTTACTAGAATCTTTATTTGCTTTAAATATTAAAGGGGAAGGGGAAGAAAAAAATGCGTAAGGAGAAAGATTATCGTTTAGAAACTTTGAGTGTCCATGGAGGATTAGAAGCTGACCCAGTGACAGGTGCAAGAGCAGTACCAATTTATCAATCAAATGCATTTAGATTCAAGGATACGAGCCATGCAGCAAATTTATTCTCACTCCAAGAAGAAGGATATATTTACTCACGGATACACAACCCTACTGTAACTGTTTTGGAGGAAAGAGTGGCATTACTTGAAGGTGGAATTGGTGGATTAGCATTATCAAGTGGAATGGCTGCTATAACGACTGCGATTCTTAATCTAGCAGGAGTAGATGATGAAATTGTTGCAGCAGCTACTTTATATGGTGGAACGTATAATTTATTAGCTAACACATTGCCGAAATATGGTATAACAACTCACTTCGTTGACCCTTCCAAACCTGAAAATTTTGCAAAGGCCATTTCTTCTAAAACAAAAGCGATATTTGCTGAAACAATTGGTAATCCAAGCTTACACGTATTGGATATTGAGAAGGTTGCTTCAATTGCTCACGAAGCTGGAATTCCGCTAATCATTGATAATACATTTGCTACTCCTTATCTATGTAGACCGATTGACTATGGTGCTGATATTGTCATTCATTCTGCTACAAAGTGGCTTTTAGGAAATGGTACGACTTTAGGGGGAATAATCGTTGATGGAGGCAAATTCAATTGGAATTCTGAGAAGTTCCCAGACTTTATAACCCCTGACTCAAGCTACAATAATCTTATATACGCAGAAGCACTTGGAGAAAGTGCATATATCGTCAAAGCTAGGGTGCAATTATTAAGGGATTTAGGTGCTTCATTAAGTCCATTTAATGCTTATCAATTTAACCTTGGACTAGAAACATTACATGTACGGATGAAAGAACATATTAATAATGCCAGGAAAGTCGTTGAATATTTAGCGAAACACCCTGCTGTAGAGTGGGTTTTGTATCCCGACCATAAAGATCATCCTGCAAAAGAACTTGCTAAAAAATATTTACCAAAAGGTAGTGGGTCCATCGTTGTGTTCGGCATTAAAGGAGGGAGAGAAGCAGGCGCTAAAGTAATTAATCATGTGAAGCTATGGTCGCATGTAGCAAACGTAGGTGACGCTAAGAGCTTGATTATCCATCCAGCAAGTACAACACATCAACAATTAAGTACTGAGGGCTTACAATCTTCAGGTGTAACGGAAGATTTGATAAGGTTGTCAGTTGGAATTGAGAATATTGACGACCTATTAGAAGACTTAGAGCAAGCAATAGAGACAGCTACAGGACTAACTCAAAGTAAATAATTCGGGTGAATTGATATGTGTTTTGGATGTAAATTCCATAAAGATATTCATTGACACATATAAATGAAGCGTGATAGAATCACAATTATACTTTTTAAAAGCGATTAATTTTGAAATGTAAATTTAAAAATGAATAAATAAAACATTGATATATACTCTTATCAAGAGAGGTGGAGGGATGTGCCCTATGAAACCCGGCAACCATCAACGGTGAAGTTGAAATGGTGCCAATTCACACGAAGCGTATGCTTTGATAGATGAGAGAAAGGAATATAATTAAGCCTTTCTGCTCATATGTGCGGAAAGGCTTTTTAATTTTGTTGTTAAGGTTTTCTATTAGGTTGATTACGCATTAAATGTTGCTGTTCGTACAAAAATATAAACATGTATTCATTTGGTATTCGTAATATCTTATCTTTTACACATGCTGTTTTCATAATGATTGTTGTAGTTTGTATGAAGAAGTAAACAAATATACAACTATAGTTCATGCCATCTATTCTTTTGAAAATCAACAACAACTATAGTTGCTAAATTGTTAACGATAGAAACAAATTTTATGAAAAGAGCCTATGATAAAACAATGATAATGGATAAAACGACTATCTAGCTGCTAGAAGAGCTAAATTTGGCAGATCGTTTAGTTTGTAACATAAAACGCACTAAACTTATATGAATAATATGATTAAGGAAGTAGGTGAGCCTTTTGATAAAGCTATCTGGGGTAAAAAAAGTATATCAATCTCAAGAAGGAGAAGTAGTTGCTGTAGATAATGTCAATGTGAATATTGGCAAGGGTGAAATATTTGGCATTATTGGTTACAGTGGAGCAGGGAAAAGTACACTCATTCGTTTGTTAAACCAGCTTGAAGCAACAACAGAAGGAACAATTACGATCAATAATTATGATATGACCTCTATTAAAGAGGATGAGTTACGTAAATCACGACAAGAAATTAGTATGATTTTTCAGCATTTTAATTTGCTTTGGTCAAGAACTGTAAGGGAGAATATATCATTTCCATTAGAAATTGCTGGTATTCGTAAAAAAGAACGGTTGAAAAGGGTTGATGAGCTAATCAAGCTAGTAGGGTTGGAGGGAAGAGAAAATGCGTATCCTTCACAACTAAGTGGTGGCCAAAAGCAGCGAGTTGGAATAGCTCGTGCTTTAGCAAATCGTCCGAAAGTATTATTATGTGATGAAGCAACCTCAGCACTTGATCCACAAACAACAGACTCAATTCTTGAACTGCTTGTGGATATTAATAAAAAGCTAGGTCTCACAATTGTGTTAATCACTCATGAAATGCATGTGATTCGTAAAATATGTCACCGTGTAGCTGTAATGGAAGATGGCAGCATTGTTGAACAAGGTGAAGTGTTATCGGTGTTTCAGCAACCGAAAGCTTCAATTACTCAGCAGTTTGTTAAGCAAATTACAGAACCCGAAGAAGCGACAGAAACAATTGAGCATATTTTAGAAAACTACCCTGAAGGTAAAGTAATTAAGCTATTGTTTGTTGGGGATGATGCTGAACAACCTTTAATAGCAGAATTAATCCGCCAGTTTAATATTGGTATTAATATTATACAAGGAAAGATCTCACATACACAGCACGGTGCATATGGCACATTGTTTATTCATATGACAGGAACCGATGAAGAGATAAACCGCTCGATCACATATATAAAGGAAAAACATGTGACAGTGGAGGTGATACAGCATGGTTAGTCAACTATTTGTAAACGTTAATTGGGAAAAAATGTGGGAAGCAACATTTGAAACGTTATATATGACTGTTACATCGGTGATTGCAACATTTGTTTTTGGTGTTATTTTAGGGCTCTTACTTTTTTTAACATCGAAGGACAACCTATTGGAACATAAGCTGATTAATACAATCATCAGTAGTTTTGTAAACATTTTTCGTTCTATACCATTCATTATTTTAATTATTTTATTAATTCCGTTAACAAAATTCATGCTTGGGACAATTAGAGGAGCAAATGCCGCTTTACCTGCCCTCGTAATTGGAGCAGCACCATTCTACGCAAGAATGGTAGAAATTGCATTGCGAGAGATTGATAAAGGTGTTATTGAGGCGGCACGGTCTATGGGGGCGAAAACAAGAACAATCGTTTTCAAGGTGCTGCTACCTGAAGCACTTCCTGCACTCATATCAGGAATTACAGTGACAGCAATTGCTCTAGTTGGTTATACTGCCATGGCTGGAATTATCGGTGCGGGGGGCCTTGGGAATTTGGCTTATTTAGAAGGTTTTTCTCGCCGTCATACCGATGTTGTTGTTGTAGCAACCATTTTTATTCTTATTATAGTGTTTATCCTCCAATACATTGGAGATTTTATAACATCAAAAATAGACAAAAGATAGGAGAAGATCATCATGAAAAAAATATTTGCAATCGTAAGTACATTACTCGTAGTTTTGGCTTTGGCAGCATGTGGAACGAGTGAAAAAGAAAGTTCATCAGAAAAGAGTCAAACTAATCAAGCTTCAGAGGAGAACAAGCCATTAGTAGTTGGAGCTTCGAATGTACCGCATGCGGAGATTTTAGAACAAGTACAACCGATATTAGCTGACAAGGGAATTGATTTAGTTATAGAAACATATCAAGATTATATTTTACCGAATGAAGATTTAGATAGTGGTGACCTTGATGCTAACTATTTTCAACATATACCATATTTAGAATCGCAAATGGCGGATGTAGGCTATGATTTCGTGAATGCAGGTGGCGTTCATATTGAACCAATCGGAGTATATTCACAAAAATATAGCAGCTTAGATGAATTACCAGAAGGCGCTGTAATTATTATGAGTAACTCAGTGGCTGATCATGGGCGTATTTTAACAATGCTAGAATCACAGGGCTTAATTAAGTTAGCAGATGATGTTGAAAAAGTAGCAGCAACACTTGATGATATTGTAGAAAATCCAAAAAATCTGGAATTTGAAGCTGAAATCGACGCTGCTTTATTACCTGAGTTTTATAATAATGATGAAGGTGATGCTATTTTAATCAATACAAACTATGCGATTGATGCTGGATTAAATCCGTTAGATGATGCTATAGCAATTGAAGGCTCTGATTCTCCTTATGTAAATATTATTGCTGTGCGTAGTGGTGATGAAAAAAATAAGGAAATTGTCGAGTTAGTTAACGCTTTGCGCTCAGAAGAAATCCAAAATTATATTATTGAAGAATTTGAAGGAGCAGTTGTCCCTGTTTCAGAATAAGAAATAAGAAGAAAAACCAGTGATTTCACTGGTTTTTTCTTCTTATTATCGTATAATGAGTTTGATGTGTATTTTGGATGTTTTTTGTTTTTTATGCAAACAATATATGTCGAAGACAATCTTTACTTTTCTACATATAATGAAAGAAAATACTTTTTAAACTTTTTTATTTAAAAAGTATAGCTATGTTGTTAAATGGTTGCTAATACTTTTCATTTGTTATAAGATTGTAATGAGAATAAAATGAGAATGAAAGTATTTAAACAAATAGTATAGAAGATAAATTGGAGGTATAGTAATGGCAGCATCAACATTAACAATTAGAGATCTTCATGTTTCTATTGACGGTAAAGAAATTCTAAAAGGGGTAGACCTTGACATAAAAGGTGGAGAAATTCACGCGATTATGGGACCTAATGGTACAGGTAAATCAACCTTATCTGCAGCAATCATGGGTCATCCAAAATATGAAGTAACGCAAGGTAGCATAACACTGGACGGTGAAGATGTGCTGGAAATGGAAGTAGATGAGCGTGCGCGTGCTGGTCTATTCCTTGCTATGCAATATCCAAGTGAAATTAGTGGTGTAACAAACGCAGACTTTTTACGTTCATCTATTAATTCTCGTCGTGAAGAAGGCGATGAAATCTCATTAATGAAGTTTATTCGTAAAATGGATAAGCAAATGGACTTCTTAGAAATGGACCCAGATATGGCACAACGTTACTTAAATGAGGGTTTCTCAGGCGGTGAGAAAAAACGTAATGAAATTTTGCAATTAATGATGCTTGAGCCGAAGATTGCAATTTTAGATGAAATTGACTCAGGTCTAGATATCGATGCGTTAAAAGTTGTTTCCAAAGGTATTAATGAGTTGAGAAGTTCTGAGTTCGGTTGTTTAATTATTACTCACTATCAACGTCTATTAAACTATATTACTCCAGACAAAGTACATGTAATGATGCAAGGTCGTGTTGTTAAATCAGGTGGTCCTGAGCTAGCTCAACGTCTTGAAGCAGAAGGCTATGACTGGATTAAACATGAGCTTGGAATTGAAGATGAAACAGTAGGCCAAGAAGCGTAAGCGTTAGGAGGATGGACATGTCAACAATTGATACGAAACATGTATTCGATCAGGATTATATTAGAGGCTTGTCAAAAGAACTAGGTGAACCTGAATGGTTACTAGATCTCCGCTTACAAGCTCTTGCGAAATATGAAGAGTTACCTCTGCCAAAACCTGATAAAACTAAAATAGATAAATGGAATTTTGCTAATTTTAAGAACCATCTAGTAAATAGCGAAAAATATACATCGTTAGACGAACTTTCAAGTGAGGTGAAGGCACTCATTGAAAGTGAAAAAGATGATAAAAGCCTATATATTCAACGTAATAATACAGCTGCATTTTTAACGCTACCACAAGATTTAACAGCGAAGGGTGTTATATTAGCTGATATCCAAACTGCAGCACGTGAACATAGTGATCTTTTACAGAAGTATTATATGAACGATGGAGTAAAGATTGATGAGCACCGACTAACAGCATTACATGGAGCTTTAATGAACGGAGGAGTATTCGTTTACGTTCCGAAAAATGTAGAGGTTGATACACCGATACAGGCTGTATATGTACACGATGATGCAGACGCTACATTAATGAACCATGTGATTATAGTTGCTGAAGATAATAGCTCGGTCACTTATGTAGAGAACTATATTTCTACTACGGAGGTTAATGACGGAGTTGTTAACATTATTACGGAAGTGTTTGCAAACACTAATGCCAAAGTAACGTACGGTGCCGTTGATAATCTGGCACAAGGTGTTACGACTTACGTAAATCGCCGTGGAGTAGCTGGTCGAGATGCGAAAATTGAGTGGGCATTAGGCCTAATGAATGACGGAGATACGGTATCGGAAAATATTACCCATCTTATTGGTGATGGATCTTACGGAGATACTAAAACTGTGGTTGTTGGCCGCGGTGAGCAGACTCAAAATTTCACAACGAGTGTAGTGCACCATGGGAAGCATTCTGAAGGTTATATTTTAAAGCATGGTGTTATGAAAGAGGCAGCTTCCTCTATCTTTAATGGCATTGGAAAGATTGAGCATGGGGCTTCAAAATCTAATGCAGAACAAGAATCACGCGTTCTTATGCTTAGTGAAAAAGCACGCGGAGATGCAAACCCGATTCTATTAATTGATGAAGATGATGTAACAGCTGGACACGCTGCATCTGTTGGTCGAGTTGATCCAATTCAACTATATTATTTAATGAGTCGTGGGTTGCCGAAGGAAGAAGCGGAACGTCTCGTTATTCATGGCTTTTTAGCACCTGTTGTTAACGAGCTTCCAATTGATTCGGTTAAAGAACAGTTAGTTGAGGTTATCGAAAGGAAAGTAAAATAATGAATATCCAAGATATTCGTGATATGTTCCCGATTCTAAACCAAGAGGTTAATGGAAACAGCTTAGTTTATCTGGACAGCGCAGCGACTTCACAGAAACCAACATCTGTTATTGAAGCACTTGATCAATATTACCGCCAGTACAATTCTAACGTACACCGTGGTGTTCATACTTTAGGTACAAAGGCTACAGATGGCTATGAAGGCGCGCGAGAAAAGGTTCGAAAATTTATTAATGCAAGAAGCACTGAGGAAGTTATTTTTACACGCGGTACAACTACTGCACTTAATACAGTTGCAGCTAGTTATGGCCGTGCCAACCTTGCAGAAGGTGATGAAATTGTCATTACCTACATGGAGCACCATAGTAATATTATTCCTTGGCAACAGCTTGCAAAAGCAACTGGAGCGACTTTGAAATACTTACCGTTACAGGAAGACGGCACAATCTCCTTAGAGGATGTAGAAAACACAATAACGGATAACACGAAGATTGTATCGATGGTATACGTTTCCAACGTGTTAGGTACAATTAACCCTATTAAAGAAATTACGAAGATTGCTCATAAGCACGGTGCTGTTATGGTTGTTGACGGAGCCCAAAGTACTCCGCATATGAAAGTAGATGTCCAAGACTTAGATTGTGACTTCTACGCCTTTTCTGCTCATAAAATGTGCGGACCGACAGGAGTAGGAGTATTATACGGAAAAAAACATATACTTGAACATATGGAACCATTTGAGTTCGGTGGAGAAATGATTGATTTCGTTGACTTATATGAATCGACATGGAAAGAGCTACCTTGGAAGTTTGAAGGTGGAACACCGATTATTGCAGGTGCGATTGGTTTTGGAGCAGCGATTGATTTTCTTGAAGAAATTGGACTAGATAAGATTGAAGCACATGAACATACATTAGCTCAATATGCTTTACACAGACTATCGGAGGTCGATGGATGTACTGTATATGGGCCAAGCAAACGAGCTGGGTTAGTTACGTTTAATGTTGATGACGTACATCCACATGATGTAGCAACGGTATTAGATGCTGATGGAATTGCAGTAAGGGCTGGACACCATTGTGCTCAGCCATTAATGAAATGGTTAAATGTTTCGGCTACTGCACGTGCTAGCTTCTATATATATAATAATGAAGAGGATGTAGATCGTTTTGTTTCTTCATTAATTAAAACAAAGGAGTACTTTAGCAATGTCTTTTAATGCCAATCTTGACCAGCTATACCGTCAAGTGATTATGGATCATTACAAAAAACCACGTAATCGAGGTGCTATTGAAGAAGATAGCGTAACGGTGGATATGAATAATCCAACATGTGGTGATCGGATTCATTTAACGATGAAAGTAGAAGATGGAAAAGTTGTTGATGCAAAATTTGAAGGGGATGGCTGTTCAATTTCAATGTCATCTGCGTCCATGATGACACAAGCGATAAAAGGCCAGCCAATTTCAAAGGCAATGGAACTTTCAAAAATCTTCTCAGATATGATGCAGGGCAAAGAGTATGACGATGATATCGATTTAGGTGATATTGAAGCTTTACAAGGAGTTTCAAAATTTCCAGCGAGAATAAAATGTGCAACACTTGCATGGAAGGCTATGGAAAAAGGTTTACAAGGGAAAGAGTAACTGAGAGGACGTGAAAATGTCCAACTTTCTCATCTGATGAACATTTAGTTAAAGGAGGCTGCGATCAATGGCAAAAAAAATGCCTGAAATAGGGGATTATAAATACGGTTTTGCGGATAAAGATGTGTCGATTTTCCGTTCAAAACGAGGTTTAACTAAAGAGATTGTTGAAGAAATTTCTCGCATGAAGGAAGAGCCACAATGGATGCTCGACTTTCGTTTGAAGTCGCTAGAGCATTTTTATAATCAAGCGATGCCACAATGGGGTGGAGATTTAGCGAGCTTGAATTTTGATGACATCACATATTATGTGAAGCCATCAGAAAAATCCGAGAAATCATGGGATGAAGTTCCAGACGAAATTAAAACAACTTTTGATAAACTAGGTATTCCTGAAGCAGAACAAAAATATTTAGCTGGAGTATCTGCGCAGTATGAATCTGAAGTCGTTTATCACAATATGAAGGAAGACCTTGAAGATCTTGGAATTGTGTTCAAAGACACTGATTCTGCTCTAAAAGAAAATGAAGATATCTTCAGAGAGCATTGGGGGAAAGTCATTCCACCAACTGATAATAAATTCGCTGCATTAAACTCTGCAGTATGGTCAGGCGGATCGTTTATTTATGTTCCACCTGGAGTTAAGGTAGATACACCTTTACAAGCATATTTCAGAATCAATTCTGAAAATATGGGACAGTTTGAACGTACACTTATCATTGTTGATGAAGGTGCACACGTTCATTATGTAGAAGGTTGTACGGCACCAGTTTATACAACAAATTCATTACACAGTGCTGTCGTAGAAATTATTATTAAGAAAGACGCGTATTGTCGTTATACGACGATTCAGAACTGGGCAAATAATGTCTTTAATCTCGTAACAAAGCGTGCGGTATGTGAAGAAAATGCTACGATGGAATGGATTGATGGTAACATCGGTTCGAAGCTAACAATGAAATACCCAGCTGTTATTTTGAAAGGTGCAGGCGCAAGAGGGATGACATTGTCGATTGCGATCGCTGGTAAAGGACAGCATCAAGATGCTGGAGCGAAAATGATTCATCTTGCACCTAACACATCGTCAACAATTGTATCGAAATCGATCTCAAAGCAAGGTGGAAAAGTAACTTATCGTGGAATTGTTCATTTTGGTCGTAAAGCAGAAGGGTCAAGATCTAACATCGAATGTGATACGTTAATTATGGATAATAAATCTACTTCAGATACAATTCCATATAACGAGATTTTAAATGATAATATATCGTTAGAGCACGAAGCGAAGGTTTCAAAAGTGTCTGAGGAACAGTTATTCTATTTAATGAGTCGTGGTATTTCTGAGCAAGAAGCAACAGAAATGATCGTAATGGGCTTTATCGAACCATTTACTAAGGAGCTCCCAATGGAATACGCTGTTGAAATGAACCGACTGATCAAATTTGAAATGGAAGGTTCAATCGGATAATTTATAATCGTTAAAGAACTCACTTATATTGTGGGTTCTTTTCTTAATTTGCGTTGTTCATCGTTATATTTTATAGGAGGTTATTATGATTTACATCGGTCTTACAGGCTGGGGTGATCACGATAGTTTATATCCAAACAAGGCTTCCTCACGTGATAAGCTACATCATTATAGTGCTCATTTTCCAATCGTAGAGCTAGATGCGTCCTTTTATGCCATTCAACCACTACAAAATATGGAGAAGTGGGCAAATGAAACACCGAATTCCTTTCAATTTATTGTTAAAGCATATCAAGGGATGACTAGGCATTTACGAGGGAAAGTACCATTTAATAACATAGAAGAGATGTTTAATGACTTTAGAGAATCGCTGATACCTTTAATAGAAAGAAAAAAACTCGGTATGGTGCTATTTCAATTTCCGCCTTGGTTTGATTGTAAAAAGGAGCATGTTGATTATTTACGTTACTGTCGTGAAAGAATGCAGGAGATTCCGTGTGCCCTTGAATTTAGGCATCAATCATGGTTTATTGATCATTACCGACATAAAACGATACAGTTTATGATTCAAGAAGGTTGGATACATAGTATATGTGACGAACCCCAAGCAGGAGAAGGTTCAATTCCAACGATCCTTAATACAACAAATGAGCAAAAAACACTCGTCCGTTTTCATGGCCGTAATGTCCATGGCTGGAATAAACCTAGTTCTAGTAACTGGAGAGAAATTAGATATTTATACCGATATAATGATGTAGAGCTGGAGCAGTGGATAAAAAATCTACATCAACTGAAGAAGAATTCTGAAAATATATATGTGTTGTTTAATAATAATTCTGGGGGAGATGCAGCTGACAACGCCAAGCAGTTAATTTCAATGTTAGAGATACAATATAATGGTTTATCATCAAAACAGCTGGATTTATTTTAGAAGATGAGTTCAACATTCATATATACAGATAACGTAGCCTCCAGGATGGTGAAATAGACTAGCACCATCAACATTACCCATGAAGGTCATTTTTACTTTCATGGGTAATGTTCCCTATCCCTATTCATTCATCAATTTTTTCGAATAAGGCATACTCATCATTATTGATTTTTGCAATCATAAGAGTGGGGTCTTCCATGACAGAATAAATGACTGTTCCTTCTTCTAAATGGTTGGAGACTAAGTGATTAACAGGGTGGTACTCTTCCTCGATTTGTTTCTCAATTGCACCTACTTTTTCATTAATTGTATACGAGACTGTTGCTGATGGTTCGACAAGTAAAAAGCCATCTCCATCTAACGAAAACATAGATCCATAACCACAAAGGTCGTATGAAGCAGCTTGGCTACATCCACTCACGAAAAACAATATGCCGAACAGCAAAAATATCCCCTTCTTCATTCATATTCCTCCTCTTATATCAGTCGTTATGCTTCTATTCATATTCATGCTTGTACCGTTTCATTCACAAAATAATATTTACAAATTGCTAAATGCAAGGCTTCTTTTTTGAAAACTAACTTCAATGCTGCAAAAATAAGAAAAGTTAGTAGTAGTCATCATTTACAGTTTCCATAATTTTGAATAAAAAAAGATGCTACGACTTGTAATTGTGTACGTGTTTATTACTTAGTACGATAAAAAACAAAATCTACGAAAGCAGCTTATCTTAAGGCACTTTTCGAAAACTAAGTAGTACATCATTACAAAATCACAGCTACAAGAGGTTTCGTGAGAATATCTACGTTATATAAAAAGAAGAGATGCCACGACATATATTTAAGTACGTGTATGTACGCTACTCAGTACGATAAACAACATAAAGAAGCGAAAAGAGCTTATCGTAAGGCTCTTTTCGAAAACTAGGCTGTGCAATCATTACAAAATCACAGCTACAAGAGGTGTCGTGAGAATATCTACGTTATATAAAAAGAAGAGATGCCACGACATATATTTAAGTACGTGTATGTACGCTACTCAGTACGATAAACAACATAAAGAAGCGAAAAGAGTTTATCGTAAGGCACTTTTCGAAAACTAAGTTGTGCAATCATTACAAAATTTACAGCTATAAGAGGTTTCGTAAGAATATCTACGTTTATATAAAAAGAAAAGATGCCACGACATAAATTTAAATACGTGTTTAATTACTTAGTACGATAAACAACAATAGAAGCGAAAACAACATTGTGCAAAGGGGAAGAAACCAATACACAATATGAACTAGTTTATTTGATTTAGAGAAAGTCTGAGCCTTTTTCTTGAGAGGTAGGCATTAGCGTAAACATGATTAAGAGAAATATCATACCATGTAGCATAATACAAGATATTAGGAGTGATATTTCAGTATGGTTAAACATATAAGCACTTCCAGCTGTTGTGGTAAGACCGCGAAAGGTGATTGTAATATTAGTATCGAGGATTGTTGTTTATGTGAAATAAACGGTTGTATCGTTCAAGATTGTATAGACCCATCTTCATTGATGCCAGTAATAGAACAATACGAGTGTTCAACGTGTGCAGGTGATTGGTGTATTAATATTCAAAATGATTCGATATATTGTGATCCAACAATGCCAGCTTCAAATGCAAATCAAATAGAAAATTGTACTATTAGGGCAAGATTATTATCACCTACTGGTGATGTAGTAAAAGAAATTAGGGTATTACCCGGGCAGAAAAAGTCGATTATAGCAAAGAATGTATGTGCGCTTGAAATTGAAGGTGAACAGGCTAGTTTTGTGAATTCATGTGTTTCTGGTGCTCCTAACGATATGTGTGTGAATATAATGCCAAATTCTATACAACCTACATGTAACCAAGTAAGAGGTTCATATGAAGGCACAGTAAGAATGCTTGCTAATCCTCCAGCATGTAACTGTTAACTGTTATTTCGTGGTGGCTAGTTTAGTTTTAAGAGGTTAATGACGTTCTAATAGCGTATAATGACTTAATTTCAGTTTGTAACAAGGTTATGCTGATTATAAAAACATTAATACCGTTGTTTTTTCCTTTTCATGGAGTGATACAAGGAGGAGAGGGGGAGTTTTCGCAATGATAACAATGACACCAATCATAATTGAAAATCAACAATTTACTGCCATTACTGTAAAGCTTCCTAAGACGAATTTCATGGCAGTAACGAATGATAAAGGGTATATAATGTGTGGTGCGCTTGATGTAGCCTTGCTTAATGAAAAGCTGAAAGAAAGAGGAATCATAGCTGGAAGAGCAGTCGGGGTAAGGACAATTGAACAATTACTAGAAGCACCTTTAGAATCGGTAACACTCGGAGCAGAAAAGCTAGGCATTGTAAGTGGCATGAAAGGAAAAGAAGCGCTTTTAAAGATGGAGTAGTCTGGTAAACTAGATGTTTAGCAGACTATTTTTTAAGTAAAATTTGTCTAATGATTCAGTTTTTGGGAGGAGGAGACAATGTTAACGTTTAAAATAGTGTATACTTTTACATAGAATCTTGAGTAGCCATCACTATAATTGTGAGGAGTATTTTATGAGACTAGTATCAGTAGATTCAATACATCAAGGCACGAAATTAGCTAAGCCTATATACAATGATTTTGGACAAACCTTGATAAATAATGATATTGAGTTAACTAACCGAATGATTCAACGATTAAAACAGTTAGGTATAACTTTTGTATACATAAATGATAACCGAACAAATGATATTAACCCAAAACAAGCAATTTCTATCGATTTACGGAAGGAAGCCATAAAAGAAATTGAACATACATTTTTAGAGGTTAAAAATCCAAAACAATTTTTGAAATCACCAGCATTTTATGAAGCTTCACAACGTTTCAAAAAAATTGTTAATCAATTACTTCAAGAATTAAAGTCAAATAGAAATTTATTCACACTTTTAGCAGACATTTTTTCGTATGAACACTATATTTTTAACCACTCGTTAAATGTAACAATGTATTCGCTAGCGATTGGTCTAGAATTGAATTTAACAAATAAAGAGTTAGAGACAATTGGTATTGGTGCATTATTTCATGATATTGGGAAATTAATGGTACCTAAGAATATATTACTTAAGCCAGGTAAGTTAACATATGAAGAATTTGAAGAATTGAAGAAGCATACGGAATATGGATTTGATGCACTTCGCAAGATTGATACAATACCTTTGGTAGCAGCTCACTGCGCATATCAACATCATGAAAGGCTAGATGGATCTGGATATCCAAGGGGCATAAAAGGAAATGAAATTCACTACCTTGCACGACTCATCGCTGTCGCTGATGTTTTTGATGCAGTAGCATCTAATCGTGTATATCGAAAGGCTATGCTTCCCCATGAAGGATTGGAGATTTTATATGCTGGATCTGGAACTCAATTTGAAAAAAATATTGTAGAAGCTTTCCGCAAAGCTGTAGCGATTTACCCAGATGGTTTAGGTGTTGTTTTAAGTGATGGTCGAAAAGGTATTGTGGCAAAACAAAACCCAAATAGTAGTGATCGTCCAATTATTCGTATACTAGAAGAAAAAGGGCAAATTCTCACTTATCCGTATGATATTAATTTAAGTAAAGAGTTGCACATTGTTATCGTTGATTGTGAAATGCGAACATTTACAAGTAATAAGGAGAAATTAATACCAAAATTCTAGCGTTAAATCCCCCTTGTCTGCATACATATAGCTTGTAAGGGGGGATCTTGTTTTGTCACTATACAACCGCCGTTTTCGAAAAAAAGGGCCGCTACCCTTTCGGTATGTTTTTTTATTAACGTTTGTCTTTTTTATCTTTTCTACTGCTACTGGTTTATGGATTATTAATAAGGGAATAACACCGACATTGATGGATGTGGCTGAGAAAGAATCAGAACGAATTGCTACATTAGTCATAAATAATGCAGTAAATAAGCAGATCAAAGAAGGAATGGAGACTGAAGGACTAACTAATAATGTAACTACAGATGAGGATGGCTATATTTATATTACTAACATCAATACTGGCGTTATTAATAGTATATCAGCACAAATAACAAATAGGGTTCAACAAAACCTTGCGAAAGTACGGAAAGGCAAGGTAAATGAACTAGAGGTACCAGATGTAGATATCGAAACAGAAGGTGATGAAGAGGGTAACGGTGTTATCTTTAATATACCACTAGGGCAAGCAACTAATAATGCCTTGTTAGGTAATTTAGGACCGTCCATACCAGTTCTTTTTTATATGGTTGGTAGTGTGAAGCCCAATGTAATATATGAAATGGAGCCATGGGGGATTAATAATGTGTTACTAATTGTGAAAGTAGAATTAGAGGTAAATGTGCAGGTTGTCATCCCGTTTGCTACTGAAACAGTTCCAGTAAAAACAGATGTCATATTAGATAGTAAAGTCTTTCAAGGTAAAGTACCTGATTTTTATAATGGCGGTGGCGATACTCAACCTTCTATTGAAATTCCTATGAATTAAGCTTGTTTTAACTACATTTTATTGATATAATAATTTCAAACTGAATAATTAACCTTATCTGATCGATGAGGTAGAGGACGCAAAAAGTATGATTAGGCTATGTAAGGATGACAACGATGATCATAGCTGAAAGGATTTTTTGCCGAAGTGAAAATAATTTGTCGAAAATATTTTTGCTGGGGTTACCTTGAATAAGGGTAACACTGTCATTATGGAAAGCATCGTTGCATATTTCATAATGGAGGGCTACTGATCGTGATGGAGGATAACATAACATTACAAAGAGTAATGATAGGTTATTTTCTATCATTACTCTTTTTGTGCTTGTTTCATTTTATTTAAATTAGTAGCCCTCCAAAAAAATTTTTTTTTAGGAGGTTATTTAAATGAGTGGAACAATTTATTCGCTAATTCCACCACTGTTGGCAATCCTTATGGTTATTGTCACGAGAAGAGTTTTACTTTCACTAGGGGTAGGGATTTTGTCTGCTGCTCTACTTCTTCATGAATTCTCTATTACCGAAGCTGGTAAGTCAATGTGGGGTAGTTTTTCAGCAATCTTTGTATCAGACGGAGCTCTTAATACTTGGAATGTGTATATTATTTTCTTTTTACTATTATTAGGATTAATTACTGCATTTATTTCTATTTCAGGTGGTAGTAGAGCTTTCGGAGAGTGGGCATTAAAACGTGTAAAAACTAGAGTAGGGGCACATCTAGTTACTGCATTTTTAGGGATTATTATATTTATTGATGATTATTTCAACAGCTTGGCAGTAGGACAAGTGAGCAGACCCCTTACAGATCGTCATCGCATCTCTCGAGCAAAGCTAGCTTATTTGATCGATTCGACTTCGGCGCCGATATGTGTAGTATCTCCTGTATCAAGTTGGGGAGCATACATTATCGGTATAATTGGTACGATCCTAGCGGCACATAGTGTTGCAGATATAACACCGTTTGCTGCATTTGTACAAATGATTCCGATGAATTTTTACGTTATCTCAGCGATAGCAATGGTGTTTATAGTTAGCATTTATAATGTTAATTTAGGTGCTATGAAAACGCATGAGCAAAGAGCTGTTGATTCTGGGAATGTTGTTGACCCAGACAAAAAAGAAGTACCTGGTGAATTGAAAGAAAATTTACCTGTGAGTGACAAAGGCTCAGTTTGGGATTTAGTACTTCCTATTTTAGCTTTAATTGTAGGTGTAGTCGTAGCGATGATTTGGACAGGTTGGGCAAATGTTGCTGAGGGAACTGCTGTTACTGCACTAGCTATATTTGAAAATACAGATGTAACGGGTTCATTGTTATATGGTGGTTTATTCGGTCTGTTAGTTACTTTAATTATGTTTATAAGACAGGCTACGATTTCTCAAAAAATATCTTTTGAATTAATTCCGAAAGGTATTGTTGAAGGGATTAAATCAATGCTTCCTGCAATTTGGATCTTATTATTAGCATGGATGATTGTTGATTTAATTGGCCAATTAGAAACAGGTGTATATTTAGCGGGACTTGTGGAAAGTTCGAACTTAAATATTGGTATGATACCAGTTATTATGTTTCTGCTTGCTGGTATTATGGCGTTTTCTACTGGTACATCATGGGGAACGTTCGGGTTAATGCTTCCAATTGCTGGACAAATTGCGGCTACAGTAGATATAACAATATTACTTCCAGCTATGTCTGCTGTCTTAGCTGGCTCAGTATTTGGAGACCATTGTTCACCGATTTCAGATACGACGATTTTATCTTCAACAGGAGCTGGAAGTCATCATATTGATCATGTTTTAACGCAGCTTCCATATGCTATCATTGCAGCAGTAGTAGCTTCGATTGGATATTTAGTATTAGGATTTACGAATAGTACGTTAATAGGGTTAACTGTTGTACTCTTAATGTTAGTTGGTATATTTATTTTTGCCAAGCAGAAACAAAGTAGTAGTTCTCAGGCTGTAAATGCCGCATACAATAATAAATAGAATTGCAAGTGAGCCAAAAGGATCAGCTTAAGCACTCATTGAATGTATAAGGGTTAGGTACTCTAATATATTATACAAAATAATGAGTTTTAAGAGCTGATCCTTTCTTTTTACAACTAAAATTACCTTAAAAAGCTTATGAATAATAGTATTTGAGCATACTCTACCAATGCTTTGTTTTTATCCATTATTTTGAAATATCTTTTTTGTAAAAAAACAAATAATGTTTTGACAAATGTCATTAGAACTAGCTATACTATGAATAGATTATATTAAATAATCAGAATATATAAAACTTTCCGTTTAAATTTAGTCGAGTAGATATCATTCTTATTTACTAGATACGGAGAGGTAAAATATTAAAAGGAGGTAATGCAAATATGGATAATCGTCCACAGTGGGGAACGCGTGCTGGGTTTATTTTAGCAGCAGTAGGTTCAGCAATCGGCCTAGGTAATATTTGGCGCTTCCCAGCAACAGCGTATGAAAATGGAGGAGGAGCATTCTTTTTACCGTACTTATTCGCATTAATAACTGCCGGTATTCCACTTCTTGTTATGGAATTTACAATCGGCCATAAATATCGTGGCTCAGCCCCTCTATCATATGCAAAAGTAAGTAAAGGCTCAGAATGGCTTGGTTGGTGGCAGGTTGCAATAGCCTTTGTCATTTCAACGTATTATTCTGTTATCATTGCCTGGGCAATGAGCTATACTGTATTTGCCTTTAACCTAGGCTGGGGGGATAAACCAGTTGACTTTTTAGTAGGTGATTATCTACAAGTTACAGACGCAGGAAGCTTTGGAAGTCTTGTTCCAGGAGTCCTTATTCCTTTAATTATCGTCTGGGTTGTAACATTAGGGGTATTATTTGCGGGAGTTAAAAAAGGTATTGAGATTGCGAATAAAATTTTCATTCCAGCACTCGTAGTATTATTTTTAATTATCGTTATCCGTGCAGTTACTCTTGATGGAGCAATTACAGGTCTTAACGCGTTCTTTAAGCCTGATTGGAGTGCTCTTTCCGATGGTACAGTTTGGGTCGCAGCATACGGACAAATTTTCTTCAGTTTATCTATTGCGTTCGCGATCATGATTACTTATTCTAGTTACCTTCCGAAAAAATCGGATATTACAAACAACGCATTTATTACAGGGTTCAGTAACTCATCATTTGAATTATTAGCTGGTATTGGAGTATTTAGTGTATTAGGGTTTTTGGCTACAGCTCAAGGTGCTTCTGTTGATGAAGTAGTTAGTGGTGGAGTTGGCTTAGCCTTTATGGTATTCCCTGAAATAATTAACTCGTTCCCAGCATTGAACGAAGTGTTCGGAGTATTGTTCTTCGGATCATTAGTACTTGCAGGATTATCATCATTAATATCAATTACTGAGACGTACATTGCTGCTGTACAAGATAAGTTTAAATTGTCGAGAACAGCTGCTGTATTTTTTGCTGGAGGTCTTTCAGCGGTTATCTCATTGGTTTTTGCAACACAAGGTGGATTGAATTTCCTTGATGTAGCAGATGCATTCATTAATAACTTCGGTGTAGCATTAGCAGGATTGTTTGAAGTTATATTAGTCGCTTGGATTGCAAGAGATTTGAAAAATCTTCAAAATCATGCAAATGCCATTTCAGATATCAAGCTAGGTCTATGGTGGAAAGTTTGTTTAGGAGTTATTACTCCAGTCGTATTAGGATATATGATGTTTGAGAACTTAAAGACGAACCTGATATCAGAATATGGAGACTATCCAAGAGAATTCATTTTTAATTGGGGTTGGACAGTTGCGATAGGTGCAATGCTTATTGGTGTCATATTCACATTTAAAAAATGGGATAGTAAAGCTTTACAAGTGAAAAAAGATAAGGAGGTATCTGGGTAATGGATGGTAGTGCAATCGTAATGATGGTCCTAGGTATTCTTATCATTTGGGGAGGTTTAGCAGCAAGTGTAACAAATGCTGTTATAAAAGCGAAGAAAAAATAACTAATAAAAAGCATCGACAATGTAATTGTCGATGCTTTTTTTAGTCGTTCCGCAAACCTATTGCACCTATGCTATCAGCTTACTAAGACAGACGTGAACACTGTTTGTCTAGCTCTGCATTTTGGTCTGAAGTTAGAAGAAAAAAAGCGCTTTCAGTTGATAGGTCTCCTAATCTTCTCTTAGCAATCTGCTTAGTTTTATTACTTATTTCGTTCTTGTCGTTCCCATGCTTTTAAATGTGGATATGGATCAAATGACCATTCGATGTTTCCATTGTCTTTATACATTCCATAATGCAAATGAGGAGGGAATTTTCCAGCAGTTCCTGGTGGTCCATAACCAGTGCTACCGACAGAGCCGATGACCTGACCTGGTTCTACAACTTGACCAACCTTAATATTATCTGCAAAACCATTTAAATGTGCGTAGTAATGATACGTGTTAGAAATGTCACGGATCCCTATCCTCCAGCCACCTAGCCTATTCCACCCCTTGATTTCAACAACTCCATAACATGTAGAGCGTACAGGTGTTCCATAATTAGCAAAAATATCAGTTCCTTCGTGGCTTCGTCTGCCTCCCCAACTCCTAGCGTATCCCCAAGTACTTCTATAACTGTAATTACTATTTAAAGATACAGGAAATGCGTGTTGAGTAAGATCTAGGTTCCCATATGTTTGATACAATTTGGCATGACTTAATATTACATCAACAGATATATCACGTTTATAATAATCCCACAATGCAATTTTAATACTTTCATGGTCTGTTCCACTAGCTAAAAAGTGTTGAGTAAAGGTATATAGAACATCTTCCCCGTTTTGCTGATCAGCTAAACCATCACCATCACCGTCCATTCCTATGCCGCCAAATAATTGAATGGAATAGAGATCTTGATCAGCTTTGTTTGGATTTAAGGGACCTGTCCACATATCTGAATTAATATAAACACCTATAATTCCTTCGTCATCAGGAATGTCCCTCCTAATTCGTCGTACATTACGTTCATATTGATCAACAGCTGCTAAATAATACCACGGGATTTGTGTGACTGCTTCAAATTTCTTGTATAGTCCCATTCGTTCATTGTAAGTTTGTTGTACATTTTTTTCCTCAGCATGAACGACATACGTTTCAGTAAAAAGGATTGCAAAAATGATTAATAATACCATAGAAATACGTTGCACGAAATTCATTTCTCCCTTCTATTAAAGGTGTTGAAAAAGTGAGGAAAAAATTTGAGTTTGTTCGCTATATCACTCATATCCATTACCGCACAAACTTGAGCGCTTAAAGCTAAGCCTTCTCATGTTAATTCTGTTGGTGAAGCTCCTTTGATCCCTCTCTTAGCTACTTAATGTTAGTTTGTAGCTAAGTAGTATTTTAATAATAAAAATCGAGTAGAAATTCTTGGTAATTCTTTTTTCTTGTTCGTTTCTTGAGAAATGTGGTAAAGTGACAGAAGAAATAACATTGGATGGGGCTTTTTAGTTTACTTTGTTGCCCATTTGTAAACTACAGCTTGATGAAATTTGATAAGATGTCATGAACTAGTGGGATATGTATCTTTGTGCAAAAAGCAATAATCAATGCAAAAAGCTTGAAATTTGGATACACACATTGTTTGGATATATAATTAAGAGGATAGAGCTATAAATTGGAGTTGATAAAATTGGCTAACAAACAGGAATATAAACGTAAACCGGAATGGCTGAAAATAAAATTAAATACGAACGAAAATTATACAGGCCTTAAAAAAATGATGCGAGAAAAGAAGCTACATACTGTATGTGAAGAAGCGAAGTGCCCAAATATACACGAATGTTGGGCTGAGCGAAGAACGGCGACATTTATGATTTTAGGAGATATATGTACGAGAGCGTGTCGTTTTTGTGCAGTAAAAACAGGCTTGCCTACAGAGCTTGACTGGCAAGAGCCTGAACGTGTTGCTGATTCTGTCCAGTTAATGAATTTAAAGCATGTGGTCGTTACAGCTGTTGCACGTGATGATTTAAAAGATGGTGGAAGTGAAGTGTTTGCAGAAACTGTTCGGGCTATTAGAAGGAAAAGCCCACTTACATCTATAGAGGTGCTCCCTTCCGATATGGGAGGAAAATATGATAATTTGAAAACATTAATGGATGCACGTCCCGATATATTAAATCATAACATTGAAACAGTTAAGCGATTATCGGATCGAGTAAGGGCTAGAGCAAAATATGAGCGTTCTTTAGAATTTTTAAGAAGAGCGAAAGAAATGCAGCCAGATATTCCAACTAAGTCAAGTATTATGATTGGCTTAGGTGAAACGAAGGAAGATCTTATAGAGGCTATGGATGATTTACGAGAAAATCAAGTTGATATTCTTACAATTGGGCAATATTTACAACCTTCTAAGAGTCATTTACCTGTTGTGAAATATTATCACCCTGATGAATTTGCTGAATTTAAAGAAATTGCGTTAAGTAAAGGCTTTAGTCATTGTGAGTCTGGTCCGCTTGTTCGCTCTTCATATCATGCCGATGAACAAGTTAGTGCAGCTGCAAAGAAAGCGCAGGAAGCATAAATATTTTCTAAATGAGAAGTCCAGCTACAATGCTGGACTTTAGTGTATAATGAACTTTATTTTGACATCATGTCTTGATCTTTCAATTTGTTTGAATTAAAGTCTGTTCCTTGAGGATATGTCAACATTTTCTTAATGGTTTCTCTAAGTGATTTATCGATACTACTATTAGATGCATCCAAGGCTCCATACCTTTCAATTTCTTTGCTTATTTCTAGATTATCTGCAACAATAATATCGTAGTAGCCTGGAACAACTGATGTTGCAGTTCTCTTTACTTGCTCGGCAATCAAGTCTCTATCATCTGATTCAGTTTCATAAGCGATTAATACTTCTTCATCAGTGACGAGTGTGGCTACATCTGAAACGTTCGGTAGCTGAGTGCATAACTTTCCAATTACGTCAGCTGCTTGTTCTTTGTCTAATTTAGCCATCTGATCATATGATGTATCTTTTCCAGGTATAGGGTTTTTCTGATGTCTCACATATCCATAACGAGTAGGCTCTCTATCGTTTCTCAAGTTTGTTTCATTATATAAATCGTTGCGATCTGTAACATTAACTGTTGTACCGTTTCTTTCATAAAGTGCTTGTTTTTCTCCTGCATTGGTTGCACAAGCTGTTAAATAAAAAGCACTCGATATGCTGACTAGCAGTATCATCGTTTTGTTCAATTCAAACACCTCCTCATATACTAACATTGTGCAATTGAAACAGTTTTATAAGAGTAATCGAATGGTAATTCTATAATTTTTATGGTAAAAATAAGGTAAGAACTTCTTTTTCTGTAGGAGGTATATTTAATGATTTGTATTAATAACCATTGTTTTGAATTAGTTGAAAATATAAAAGATGGGTTTAAAGAAGAGGATTTCCGAGCAAGATATTCAGATATTTTAAATAAGTATGACTACATAGTAGGGGATTGGGGCTATAATCAATTAAGGTTACGAGGCTTTTTTGAAGATCAAAATCAAAAAGCAACATTTGATACAAAGATTAGTTCAATCTCAGAGTATTTATTTGAATATTGTAATTTTGGCTGTGCGTATTTTGTCTTGCGAAAAGTGAAGAATAAAAAAAAGTAAGCTAGTATCAATACTATTGTCATGACGTATTAGAGGCCAACATATAACTAGCCTTAAGCCATATCTTTTGTTTTGTTACGGCTGTTTTCCCATTAATTGTTGCTTTTCGTCATAAGGGCTAATCATGTTTAGCACCTTTTACCTTTAAAGGCTATAAAAATCATATCGTACACATCAGTTGCTTAAAGTAAGTAAAAAAGCACAAAGTTTGAAAGACCCTTGTTTAAAAGACCTAGCTTTGTGATTTGTAAAAATAGAAAACAAAGTTTACGACAAGGGTTTGTCATAACACATGAGCACTTTATTTGTCATGTGGAGGGTGTGCACCAGGAAATTTGCGAGGAATATCATGATGTAGTGATTTAACCTCATAGTTAAAAGCACTATAATATCGTTGATTTGGCTCCCATGAGGAGCTTTTATTCTCAACTTGCTCTTCTTGTCCCCGAGGTGAGCCATAAGGGCCTTCAGGGAGTTGTTCTGGAACTATATAATTTTTCATTGCTTCAACATTATTAAAATCTGAGTAAGATTCATTCTTATTATTATTCATGATGGCTACACCTACTTTTTGGAATAATACCAACAGCTTAAAGTTAGATCTATTGGTATTATTCCCAGTGAACAGACTGAATTATACAATCTCTTCTAAAAATGAGCGCAATTCATGTGCGTCTTCTTCACTAAGCTGATAAGCCCCCTCAAGAAACCCAGGTTCATCCAAATCGTCTTGACCTATAATAGCAAATTTATTACTTAGTAAGTTTAAGACAAGGTGCTTACCGTAATATTTATCTGATTTAATAATTGCCAAATCAAAACGTTGATGCTCTCCCATGAAGCTCACAAATCTTGTCGTTGTTTGTGCAGTTTCATCATATAAAAAGAAACGTTCACTCATATGTACTCCCTCCTTACTATTAGTATATTATATCGTATGAATCAACCACGCAACTTTCTTATGAGTATCTGAACATTTAGGAGGGGAGCAGCAACAATATCGGACCTTATGATGTGGTAGAATAAGGGTAAGTGCAAGTTTGTAAGTTGAAAGGAGACTCATATGTATTTTGTTGATAGACAAAAAATAGAAGTAACATTAGTCTTTTTAGATAATCATGTGCAATTATTTGAAAGTAAACAAACATTCAATGGACAAATTGAACAATTAGCATTGGAACGAATAGTACATATTATGATTGAGTCGGTGCTAGATGTAGGAAATTTAATCATTGATGGATTCATTATGCGAGATCCAGGAAGTTATGAAGATATAATAGATATATTAATTGATGAAAAGGTCGTTTCAAATGATGATGGTGAGGCACTTAAAAATATAATTCGTTACCGTAAAATGGTTGTCCATGATTATTTACATATAAACCATAAACAATTAATAGCTGAAGTACAGAAAAACATAGCCTGTATTAAAACATTTTCGTCGTCTGTTCTAAACTATTTAGCTAATGAATTAGGTCCAGTATCAGCATTTAGAAGTGAACGATAGCATGCTATGGTAGCCTGCTGTTTGCAACGTATTAATTGTTATAACATGTAAAATCGTATACAATAAGAAGAGGATGGTGAAAGTACATGCAAAATAAATCCTCTTCAACTCGTGATGAAATTTTAAGGCTGCTTAAATTCAAAAAGCGTCTGACTGTTATTGAACTTGCTAATGAGCTTGGAATAACAGAAATGGCTGTTAGAAGACACTTAAATACATTAGAAAGAGATTTATATATACAATCTACACTTGTACGTCAAGCAATTGGAAGACCTATACATGTCTATCAATTATCAGCTAAAGGTGAAGAACTATTTCCTCGTAATTATAAATCAGTTACCTTAGAGTTCCTGGAAGATATTCATAAAATGGGCGGACAAGAAATGATTCATCAACTTTTCCAAAATAGATTAGACCGATTGACGAAAAGATATGACGATCGATTGAAGAATAAAACATTTGAGGAAAAAATTAAAGAACTTGCTTCTATACAAAATGAAAATGGATATATGGCAGAAATTGAACAAAAAGACGATGACGTATTTTACATTAACGAATTTAATTGTCCAATTTCCGAAGTTGCTGAGCACTATGAACAAGCATGTGCTTGTGAATTACAACTATTTAAAGATGTACTTAAAACTGATGTGACTGCATGCTCTTGTTTAGCAAAAGGCGATGATTATTGTCGTTACGAAGTAAAAAAGCCATCAGTAAATAGAAAAAAATAAAGTAAACGCTTTCTATTTTTTATAGAAAGTGTTTTTTTTGATAAGATAAGAAAGCACAATGACTATTTAGGAGAGTGTAACATGTCAAAGAAATATGAAGGCTATTTAATTGATTTAGATGGAACCATGTATAGGGGAAAAGATAAAATTGATGCAGCGAGTGATTTTGTGAAAAAATTATACAAGAATAATATCCCCTATTTATTTGTAACGAATAATTCTTCTCGAACACCAGCACAAGTAGCACAAAAGCTTAGAGATTTTGATATACCGTCTACAGAAGAGCAGGTTTTTACGACTAGTATGGCAACTGCTAACTACATATCAGAACAAAAAGAGCATGCCAGTGCATACGTAATAGGGGAGGAAGGTATTCAAACAGCATTAACTGATCAAGGAATTGAATTAAAGGATAACAAACCTGATTTTGTTGTAGTAGGGATTGATCGAAGTATTAATTATGAGAAACTTGCATTAGGTTGTCTTGCTGTAAGAGATGGAGCAACTTTTATTTCAACAAATGGTGATATTGCAATCCCAACAGAGAGAGGGTTATTACCAGGTAACGGTTCACTAACATCTGTTATTACTGTTTCAACTCAAGTTGATCCAATCTTTATAGGTAAACCAGAAAAAATAATTGTAGACCAAGCCCTTAAAGTACTTGGTGTGGCTAAAGAAAATACTGTGATGGTTGGAGATAATTACGATACAGATATTCTAGCAGGTATGAATGCTGGTATGGATACGTTATTAGTTCATACAGGTGTGACGACTAAGGAATTATTAAAAGGGTATAAGCAGCAGCCAACACACGTCATCAATACTTTAGAAGAATGGATGGAACTTATTTAATATGTTGGAAAAACCGCATCATCTTTCATTAAGAAGTTTAATTCGCAACAAAATGTTTAATTAACATCGTAATAAAATATATTTAGCACATAAAAACTGCACGTCAAATTGTTAGATACTGTTTAACAATTTGACGTGCATTCAATTCTAAGCGTTTTAACAGTTTTTTTTCTTACATAAACCTTTAACGTTGCAAGGTATTTCAAGTTTGCATCCTAGCCTCTCGAGGTCATTGCAAGCATACACCCGAAGGCAAAAAGCACCTTATGTGAAATGGCTCCAGTGCTTGTTTGGGATGTTCAAGGCACATTCGCTTTTCTACATGTCTAGCTACAGGTGCCATCGTCTCGAGGTCATAAGCCAATCCGTCAAGATGGTTAAAAAGCAACCTTCATGCCGAATTGGCTTATGCTTGTCGTCGATAAGCGGGCACCTTCCGCTTTTTTTCTTGTCCAGCTCCTGTGCCTATCCCCTCGAGTCACTTCACCATTTTACCCGAAGGCAAAAAGCGCCTTCATGTGAAATGGCTCCAGTGCTTGTCGGGGATGTTCAAGGCACTTCCGCTTTTCTTCTTGTCCAGCTCCTGTGCCTATCCCCTCGAGTCACTTCACCATTTCACCCGAAGGCAAAAAGCGCCTTCATGTGAAATGGCTCCAGTGCTTGTCGGGGATGTTCAAGGCACTTCCGCTTTTCTTCTTGTCCAGCTCCTGTGCCTATCCCCTCGAGTCACTTCACCATTTCACCCGAAGGCAAAAAGCGCCTTCATGTGAAATGGCTCCAGTGCTTGTCGGGGATGTTCAAGGCACTTCCGCTTTTCTTCTTACTCTGTGTTTGCGAATCTGTGGGCAAGTCGACTTGAGGCAGCTGCTGCAATCGCTCCTACGATATCGTCTAAAAATGTATGACATTTCCCTGAGGATTTATCATTTAAATCTTTAAGTATGCCAGGTTTTTCTTTGTCAATATATCCATAGTTAGTAAACCCGATTGAACCATATACATTGACAATTGATAAGGCGAGTATTTCGTCAACCCCATATAACCCTTCATCTTCAGTAATTGTTGAAAGAAGTGGTTCTTCTAGTAAGCCTTTTTCTGCAAGAATGTCTAATTGAATTCCTGTCAATATAGCATTTTGTACTTCACGTTTAGATAAAACACGTTCAATATTATCTTTACATACTTCCTTCGTTAAATCTGGATGATATTTCACTTGTAAAAAATATACAAGGTCAGCAATATCATCGATTGTAACACCTCTTTGAATTAATAGCTCTCTAGCGCTCGCTTCGATTTGGTTGCTTCTTTCAATTTCCATTGTAGTCACCTGATTCCTAAGTGTTTTTTCCTTACATTTAAGCGTCTCATATGGAATGTAGTTGTTTTTTAACATTACCTATGAGATACATATCTTACGAACAGAAACCTTCATGTTTTATGGAAGTTTTCATCGATGGCTCTAGCTCTCACTTTTCTTATATTTTACTAGTTCATTGTTAAGAATGTGAAAAATTTTGCCAGATTGTTTTCTATATCATAAAGGAGCATTGTAGATTATTCAAGTAATTAGCAGCATACATATAAGTAAATTAGCTAAGTTAAGCCATTATGAGATTGCCTTTATTATGGTGAAGAAAGGAGAATAAAATGAACAAAGAGCAAATAGATGAATTTTTTGGAATATCTGTGAATGAGAGCTTTTCAAATCCAGGTAGTTTCCTTTCACTTAGAAATAACCGTACATCCTATGTTGCAGTCCGTGTTGATCATCTTGAAGATGAAGAAATAATGGAACTTGATCAGTTTAGTAAGTATTTTGTTCAAAAAGGAGACCAATTCACTTCAACGTTCGTACCTGCTAAGAGTAAATTATTGTTTGCCCTTATTAATGACCAAAGGTATGCTTTGTTACAATATAAAAATTTTACGTACAAAAAACATGTACATATAGCAAAGGAACTTGCCAAATTCCATCATATAGGTCGTGGGTTTCCATATTCAGTAACGAGAACTGCTAGGATTGGACAGTGGAAATACTTATGGGAAAAAAGGCTTGATCAAATGGAAATATTCTGGGGGAGAAAAGTAAGAGCAGAAAATCTAAATGCTTTCGATGAAAAATTTCTATGCTCATTTCCATACTACTTAGGAATAACAGAAAACGCTATTCAATTTCTTGTTGATACAGAATTAGATGAACAACCACAACCAGTAGATTCTGCAACAGTTTGTCATCAACGGTTTACAGAAAATACATGGTCACATCAACAGCTTGTAAGGTTTCCTACAGATTGGGTTTTTGATCATCCGTCAAGAGATATTGCTGAGTGGTTGCGACACCAATATTTTAGAGCTGGTAAGTTTGACAACCGAACAATTCCTCAATTTATTTATCATTATGGACGCTCCAAGCAACTATCTCCTTTTTTTATTAGAATATTGTTTGCTCGTTTACTATTTCCGATACATTATTTCGATTGTATTGAAGAATATTATCGTAATAATAAACAAGAAAATGCAGAAAGGAATATAAAAGCTTTAGATAACATCTTACAAACAACAAAGCAGTATGAGCATTTTCTTAAAGAAGTATATGATTACTTGTCTCACGTAAACCAGCAAGGATCATTAAAGAAATTGGAATGGTTATATAAATGAGGTTTTTATATAAGCTCATTTTGTAAACTGTATTTTGAATCATAAGAACTAGTTAAAGGTTATGGGATTAACATGTGCTTTGAAGAATATAGATTACCCCGAAAGGCAAGTTGTATACATGTCTATAATTTAGTACGATATACAACAACTAATCACTAAAAAACAGTCATTATAAAAGTATGCGATTACATTTTTGCATTTAAAAAAAGGCTTGTAATCATATGTAATACTCTCTATAATGTCTTTTATATATAAACAAATGTTTCTATGGAGAAAACAATGAACGAGGTGGGGAGTATGGTACAGTCAATTTCAGTTGGGTTATTAGGTCTTGGAACAGTAGGCTCCGGTGTTGTGAAAATTATTGAAAACCATCAAGATCGTCTTATGCATCAGGTCGGCTGTCCGGTGAAAATTAAGAAAATCGTTGTAAAAGATGTTAATAAAGATAGGGATGTTAAGATAGATGCATCTGTGCTCACAACGAATGTTGATGATGTGATTAATGATCCTGACATCGACGTTATCATCGAAGTAATGGGTGGAGTAGATGAAACGCGTTCACATATTTTAGATGCACTCAGAAATAAGAAAAATATTGTTACAGCAAATAAAGACCTTATGGCGTTATATGGATCAGAATTGTTAACAGTTGCTGCAGAAAACGGTTGTGATATTTTCTATGAAGCGAGTGTTGCAGGCGGAATTCCAATTTTAAGAGGCTTAGTAGACGGTCTTGCTTCAGATCGAATAACTAAAATGATGGGAATTGTAAATGGGACAACAAACTTTATTTTAACGAAAATGAATAAATTTGGTAGCCCCTATGATGAGGTGCTAGCTGAAGCACAACAATTGGGGTATGCGGAAGCAGATCCAACTGCAGATGTTGAAGGATTAGATGCCGCAAGGAAAATGGCAATATTGGCAACCCTCGGCTTTTCGATGAATATTGATTTAGAAGACGTTTCAGTGAAAGGTATAACAGATATTACGGAAGAGGATCTTCAATATAGTAAGCAATTAGGATATACAATGAAGCTTGTTGGTTTGGCGAATAGAAGTGGTGATCGAGTTGAAGTCAGTGTCCAACCGACGCTACTTCCGGAGTCACACCCGTTAGCATCAGTAAATGACGAGTACAATGCCGTATATGTTTATGGTGAAGCAGTAGGAGAAACAATGTTTTATGGCCCAGGGGCTGGTAGCTTACCAACAGCTACTGCAGTAGTTTCAGATTTGGTTGGAGTAATGAAAAACATGAGACTTGGTATTAATGGAAATAGCTTTATTACTCCACAATATGATAAGCAACTTAAAGCGGCTTCAGAAATTCTTTCAAAATACTTTTTACGTATCCATGTGAAGGATCAAGTTGGAGCTTTTGCGAAAATAACGGGTCTATTTACAGCACGAGATGTAAGCTTTGAAAAAATATTACAGTTACCTTTAAAAGAAAGTGATTTAGCGGAAATCGTATTAGTGACACATCACGCTTCATTACAAGACTATGAGCAAATTTTGCAGCAATTAAGGGATTTAGATGTTATATATGAAGTGAAAAGTTCATATCGCATAGAGGGAGAGAATGTATAATGGCTTGGAAAGGATTATTACATCATTACAAGGATTATTTGCCGATTACTGATAAGACACCATTACTAAGTTTACATGAAGGTAATACACCATTAATCCGAGCTGACAATCTCTCAAAGGAGCTAGGAATTGACCTATATGTCAAAGTAGAAGGTGCAAATCCAACTGGTTCATTTAAAGATCGAGGGATGGTAATGGCTGTAGCAAAAGCAAAAGAGGAAGGCAGTGACACAGTGATTTGTGCTTCCACTGGAAATACTTCAGCCGCAGCTGCCGCATATGCATCTCGTGCTGGTATGCGATGTATTATTGTCATTCCTGATGGGAAAATTGCGATGGGGAAACTTGCTCAAGCAGTCATGTATGGGGCAGAGATATTTGCAATTGAAGGAAACTTTGACCATGCGCTAACAATGGTTCGTAAGCTTAGTGAAATTGCGCCAGTTACGCTAGTGAACTCGGTGAATCCATATAGAATAGAAGGGCAAAAAACGTCAGCATTTGAAATATGTGACCAATTAGGTTCTGCCCCTGATGTGCTAGCTATCCCTGTCGGTAACGCAGGAAATATTACCGCATATTGGAAAGGTTTTAAAGAATACAATGAAAAGCATGAGACAGGTTTACCACAAATGAGAGGTTTCGAAGCAGAAGGATCAGCTGCGATTGTAAGAGGTGAAGTAATTAAAAACCCAGAAACTATTGCTACAGCGATCCGGATCGGAAATCCAGCTAGCTGGGATTATGCAGTTGATGCAGCTAAATCATCAAACGGTAAAATTGATGAAGTAACAGATGATGAGATTTTAGCAGCATATCGTTTGTTAGCACGTAGTGAAGGTATCTTTGCAGAGCCTGCATCTTGTGCCTCAATAGCAGGAGTAATAAAACAACTAAAGAGTGGAGAAATGATCAAAGGAAGCAAAGTTGTGGCTGTTTTGACTGGGAATGGCTTAAAGGATCCAAATGTTGCCATTGATTCAACGGAAATTAAGCCTGTTGTATTGCCGAATGACGAGAAAGTTGTATTTGATCATATTCAAGGAGCTGTTCATTCGTGACTATGAATGAACGGATCGTGATAAAAGTACCAGGCAGTACGTCCAACTTAGGACCAGGGTTTGATTCTATCGGCTTAGCTGTTTCACGCTACTTAACACTTGAAGTACAGAGAAGTACACAATGGTTATTTCATTCGCTGACAGACGAGTTAAGAGATATTCCGACGGGTAAAGATAATCTCATATTTCAAGTTGCACAAAAAGTAGCTGATATACATGAAAAAGAGTTAACTCCATGCTATGTAGACGTTACTGGTGAAATTCCACTTGCTAGAGGGCTTGGTAGTAGCGCAGCTGCCATTGTTGCAGGAATCGAACTAGCGAATGTGTTATGTGATTTGCATATGACAAATGATGAAAAGCTTAGATTTGCTAGCTTATATGAAGGGCACCCTGATAATGTTGGTGCATCCATTTATGGAGGGTTAATTATTGGTAGCCACCGTCAACATGAAACTGACATTATCGCAGTACATGATTTTGATGTCGATATTGTAGTCGTGATACCTGGATTTGAATTGAAAACTGCTGAAGCTAGAAGTGTCCTTCCAAGTGATTTTGCATTCTCAAAGGCTGTTGAAGCAAGCTCAATTAGTAATGTGTTAATAAGCTCTTTATTGACTAAAAATTGGACGCTTGCGGGAAAAATGATGGAGCTAGACCTTTTTCATCAACCATATCGATCAAAGCTCGTTCCTGACATAGACGAAATTAGCTCTTGTGCGAGAAGATACGGTGCCTTTGGTACAGCATTAAGTGGAGCTGGACCAACAATTATTTGTTTTGCTGAAAAAGGTAAAGGTGCAAATCTTCAAAAATCCCTACAAAGCAGCTTTTCTCAACATAAAATAGAATTTCTTTCTGTAGACAATCAAGGGAGCACGGTAGTTCAAACATCGAAAGAAAAGGAAGAAGTGAACTGACTATACTGTAAAGATTAACTGACCATAAAAGCTCGGTCTACTGTAAATAAAAGTTCTTTTCATAAGATTTTGTTGTTATTTATATAAAATTGCAACACAGTGAGGTCGTAAGCGAATGGTATCGTCTTATAGAAGAAAAATTGCGACGAGATCACAGGTATTTTCCGTGTTTATATTTTACTATGAACAACAAAAAAATCAATGCAAAAACAATATAATAAAAAAGCGAAACCTCCATTCAGGAAGGTTTCGCTTTTCATATTGTCTTGCTCTAGCACTAGTGAACTAGTGGTGGATGACCAATATGACATATTATATCAGGTTAGAAAACCTGTTCTACTTCTACTACACCTGGTACTTCCTCTAGAAGTGCACGCTCAATACCTGCTTTTAATGTAATTGTGGAACTCGGACAACTACCACATGCACCTAATAAACGTAACTTTACAATACCTTCTTCTACGTCAACTAATTCACAATCTCCTCCGTCACGTAAAAGAAATGGGCGAAGTTTATCTAAAACTTCTTGTACTTGTTCTTCCATTGCTAATTCAGCCAAGATTATCGACTCCTTTCCTTATTATCTATTATAAACAGTGTAATGAAAAAAATCTATCGTACGAACTTGGATATTTACCGATTGGGTTACAGAAAAAGTTTCGTTAGCAATCGTTTTCTTGTACAATAAGATAAGAACACTGAAAAAGAGGAGTGTCTTACCCTATGACTATATTACAACAAGTAGAAGTTTGTGTATACGGTACGGAAGTATTATGTCCTAGTTGTGTAAACTTACCATCTTCGAAAGAAACATATGAATGGTTGGATGCTGCAATAACGAGAAAATTTCCTAATCAGCCATTTATAATATCATATGTTGATATATATGCTCCCCCTTCAAAGAAGGACAAACAGAGCTTCGCTACTAGAGTGATAGAAGAGGATATGTTTTATCCAGTAGTTGTTATTAATGACAATATTGTTGGTGAAGGGAACCCTAAATTAAAAACTGTATTTGAAGAAATGGAGAAATACGGCTATCAACAAGGATAACAAGCATATGACTAAGTGAAGGCAATCCAAAGCTCGTTTATTAAGGTTAATAGCAAAAAATACAGTTAAAAGACGGGTAACAGCCCGTCTTTTCTTGTTTAATGTACCATGTAATTTAGTCAATCTCCTGGCATAGTTATAGCCAGCCATTGATGACGTTTTATTAAAATCAGAGGCAAAAGCCTCTGGTATTGATATGCACTAGGGTGGTCAACCCGCTTGTGACATTCTAAATGTAGCTCGAGGTATGTTGGATGATAATCAGAGGCCAAGTTTATCCCCTGTGATTTTTATACATCCAAAGAATTCCTGATTTTAATAGGCGAGGAACTCTTCCCATGAGAGGTCTATCTGCAAGTAAACCGAAACCATGTTTTTTACCTAAAGAACCTAGAACACCCTTTAATTTAATTGGTGGGAATTCGCTTGGTGGTTCTTCATTATTCCAGCGCTTTAGAAGCACTTGAACGATTTGTTCAGCTTGCCCTTCAGCGAGTTGTGCGCTAGGTGCGTGTGGCAGGCTTGCACAATCACCAACTACATAGACATTTTCATTTTCAGGAATGTTATGCTGGTTCGTTAATACTACGCGTCCTTGTGCATCTTTTTCGGCAGGTAAAGCTTGAACGACTTTATTTGGCTGAATGCCTGCTGTCCAAACAATTGCATCACTTGAGATACCTTCATCATGATTATATAAGACATTTTCTTCTACTTTCGTAATACAAGCATTGTTAATTAACTCTATGTTATGTTCTAAAAACCATGATTCAACATACTTACTTAAACGTTCAGGGAACATCGATAAAATGTGTTTTCCACGATCGAATAGTTTGATGTTTAAATCAACGCGGCTTTCATGTAATTCACTTGCTAACTCTACGCCGCTTAGTCCTGCACCTACAATAGAGACAGTGGAACCTGCTGGTAAGTTATTAAGCTTTTGGTAAGTGTCTCGTGAATTATCAATTGTTTGAATACTGTACGTATATTCTTGCGCTCCAGGAACGCCATGATATTTGTCTTCACAGCCTAAACCAATGATTAAATCATCATAAGATAACGGTTCTCGATCTTGAAATTCAACGGTTTTATCTTCCAAATTAATGTTCGTAACTTCTCCATATAAGAGGTTCAACCGATCGTGCTCAGGAAAAGATACTCGTACATGCGTATCTGAAATGGTACCAGCTGCCAGAGCATAGTATTCGGTTTTTAAACAATGATATGGAATGCGATCAACTAGAGTAACTTGGACATCATTTGGTAGTTCGTTGGGTAAAAGGCGATGAAGGATACGCATACCACCGTATCCGCCACCAAGAATGACAAGGTTTTTCATTGTTGACTTCCCCTTTGTTAAAAAAGTAAGAGATTACGATACGTACTTCATAAATTTTCTATAAAATATATAATGTTATACATATTAATATGGTTAATAACTAAATAATGATGAAACCATAAAAAAGTATAACTAAATTACGACAAAATAACAACAAATATTCCATATTTCTTGACAAAATTTGAGCAATATTGTTGACGAAACAGCAAAAAATGAGTAGCATATAAAATCGATGAGAGGTGAAAAAAATGAAGCCTATTATTGAATTTTGTATTAGTAATTTAGCTAATGGTGGTCAACAAGCACGTGAAAGGCTTGAGAAGGATCCAAATTTAGATATCATTGAGTATGGATGTTTAGGCTATTGTGGTAAATGTGCCCAATCCTTGTTTGCACTTGTCAACGGAGAGATTGTTGTAGGAAAAGATGCTGATGAACTCGTAAATAATATAAATCAATATTTAGAGGATAATCCGATGTTTTAATGAGACTCTTTTCGTAAATTCTGTTGCTAATGGTTCTAAATTGAAAATTAATTTGACTGCCGTCATTTTATTGAAGGAAAAGTGCTTCGTAATTCGTATTTAATTCTTGGTACAAAAAATAATATATGTCGTAACAGAATAAACAAAGTGCACTCATTTATTAGTGCACTTTTTTTGATTTCTATTATGTTTGGTCATGCTATAGCTTTCTTAAATTGATAAGGTATCTGGTCAATTTGCTTTAATCTTCATGCTCTAAGATTAATAATCCAACAACAACTGTCCTAATCGAGAGTGACCATTTGGCGATCCTGGCGGATTTCATACCAACTTTCTCTCGTCATGTTAATGATTCCGTATTCAATCGTGTTATTTTGCTGTTCAAGAACTTTTGAAAAATATCGAATAGCTTGTTCATCGTTACCAAGTCTTCGATTCAATTCTCCAATCATATACAAGATACGAATTTCAGACATTTGGGTAAAGTTAAAGTCGTGGGTCATATACGACTGAATATACTCCTCTAGTGCTAACTTCATAAAACGTTGTTCTTGTTTTTGATTTGTTAATTTACGATATAACCAAGCTGTACGAAGATACATCCCAGCAATTGTTATATGTTTTTCTTTCTTAAGTAATGCACTATATATTGCTAACTTATATGTATCAATGGCATCTTTCTTTGTCCGAATCCCACAGTAATTTTTACCTGCCCAGTTGTCACAAATATTTTTTTCAATCGTTTCTATCGTTAAAGGCGGGAAAGCCGCTTCAAACTTATTTGAACTAGAAAACCCACAATGAGGGCACACACAAATATAATAAAGTGAAGGATCGTATTCTTTATTTTTATATTGAGGACAGAAATCTGACTCATGAAGAGAAACCTTCGTATAACGTGATCTAACCTTTTTAGTAGTATAAGTTTTTTTACATAGCAAGCATGTAGGTTTATAATCATAGAATGGAGGGATAGTATTCATGTTGCTTCCTTCCTAACTAGCAGTTTATATTTCCTAAGCACAAAATAATATTTATATAATTATATCGTAAAACATATGAAATTAGTACTGCTAATAATGAGTCGAAAGAAACAAAAAGAAGTCCTTCAAATAATATGAAGGACGATATCATACGGGGGATAATTCCAGTATGAACAAAAAATGAGTACAATATACATGAAGACTAACGGAACGAAAAAATATATGGAGGGTATGTTGCAATGAATCAACTGACTTTCACTAAAATGCATGGTCTAGGCAATAATTATATATATGTAAATATGTTCGAGGAAAATCTTAAAGAATCACAATTAGCTGAGCTTGCAATAAAAATTTCTAATGTGAATACAGGAATTGGATCAGACGGAATGATTTTAATTTGTCCGTCAGAAGTAGCAGCTGTGAAAATGAGAATTTTTAATAATGACGGTTCAGAAGGGAAAAACTGCGGAAATGGTCTCAGATGTGTTGCGAAATATGTGTACGAACATAAAATAGTGAGTGACAAGGCATTTCCAATCGAAACACTATCAGGTGTTGTACATGCACAAATTCAAGAAGAGGAAGGCAAGGTCATTAGTATAACGATAGATATGGGCAAACCACAACTAAAACGTTCTCAAATTCCTATGGTTGGTGATGAGAAGGAAGCTGTTGTAAGTGAGAAAAATATTTTTGCTGGTGAAGAGCGAGAAGTGACACTTGTCTCTATGGGGAACCCACATGCTATTTTTTACGTTGAACATATTGATGAGGCTCCATTAACGTCAGAAGGACCATTAATAGAGAAGGATGCAAGGTTCCCAGAAGGAATTAATGTTGAGTATGTTGAAGTCGTTAATGATCACGAACTTCATTTCCGAGTTTGGGAGAGAGGATCAGGTATTACTCAAGCTTGTGGAACAGGTGCATGCGCAGCAGTAGTCGCATCTGTATTAAATGAAAAGACGATACGTAATAAAGAAACACTTGTACATTTAGCAGGTGGAGATTTACGCATCACATGGACAAATGAAGGGAATGTCATGATGACAGGACCTGCTGAAACAATTTGTACGGGCACGTATTACTACTAGAAGATATATCAATTTCTACCTTTAGAATCCCATGCTATGACAGGACTAATTATTTGTATAGCCAAAACGGGAAAGGTATACTAAAAGGAAATAAAAGTACAATAGTCATCTTTAAGTTGAATCGACTTGCACGGCTATGAGGCAAAGCTAGACAAGTAATAACTCAGATTGGAGGGAAGATGAATGAGTGATATATTAGAAATAACTGAATCAGCAGCACATCAAATCAATGCGATGAAGAAAGAAAATGAAGAAGAAGGAGCTCTTCTGCGCATCGGAGTCCAAGGTGGTGGATGTAGTGGACTATCGTATGGCATGGGCTTTGAACATGAGGTAGCAGAAGGTGACATCCAATTCGAACAACACGGGATTCAAATGGTCATTGATGAGGAAAGCGCACCAATATTAAAGGGAGTAAAAATTGATTACAAACAATCTTTAATGGGCGGGGGCTTTACGATCGATAATCCGAATGCCATTGCGAATTGTGGCTGTGGTTCATCGTTCCGTACAGCAACGAATGAGGGTGCACCTGAGGAGTGTTAGTTGATAAAAGAGCATCAGGTTTATAGATGTTACTTGTTGTGGTATTAATAACAACCCCTAAAACGACGATTGATGGTTGTAAATATAATAGGCTTCTTAACGGCGAATGGTATCTACAACCGTTAAGAGGCCTTTTCTATGTCATTGAAGCAACCATAATGAAAGTAAATATAATGATACAAGAAAAAATGTTCAACGTAGAGTTTTGTTGTCTCATGAAAAGCGAAGTTATATATTGACTGGCTAAAATGAACTTTGAGTGTACCAATTATATTCTATAGGGATTTGGAAAAGGCTGATGAATTATTTAATACTGGATTAATCGTAAACGAAAATGTCGGTATAAGGGTAAGAGACATGGCTTTAATACTTTCAGTTTAGAGGGAAAAATTAATCTATATAAAATTTGTTAATTCAATATTTATTAAAAAACACTTAAAGAAAGCACAATAGGAGTATGGTAATTCCTATTGTGCCCTTTTTTAATCAGTTAGGTCAATGTGATAGTTGCAGCAACACCATTGGTTAGGTTGCCACCAGCACCTATATCAATTTGTACGGATAGAGATTCACATCCCATAAGAGTAACAGGAGCCATAGCAGAAGCACAACAAGTACTACCATCACCAGTTATCTGAACAGAAACGAGAGGGGGCTGTTGAGGGGCACCGGTACACATGTTATCCATAAAAACGTTAGCAGTTGCCGTTTGGTTAATGTTTAAAACATTACCGCGCTTCACGCTAAATGTAAGTTCTATAGTAGTAGCAGCCCGCGGTACAGCTACAGCAGTTTGTTCAAAAGTACCTGTTATACCTAACCCTATAAAATTCTGGAATGGAGGGGAGAGTGATTGGTCTGTACCTAAAAATATCGTCGTCGGACCCATCCCAGTAGCACCAGTCATTCCAGTAGCACCAGTCATCCCAGTAGCACCAGTCATCCCAGTAGCACCAGTGGGACCCATAGCGCCCGTAGCACCCATTGGTCCTTGTGGTCCAGGTTTTCCTGGAGGTCCTTGTGGTCCAGGTTTTGGTTGTGGAACGACTCTACACGTGCAATCTTCATCGTAATTATACATTCTTGACACCTCCTTATTCTATTTATATTTATGCTCGTTTTATAAAATTGGTTGGGTGTAATATCCATATTCTTACTTAAAAAGGCTTGCATGACTTAAAAAAAGGCATATAAACAGAACTTAACTAATAATTTTTGATGGGGTTTTTAAATTTGTTTCACAGTACAAAAGAATATTGCAAAGGCCATGAATACAAGTTATATACACCATCTTTCTTAGTACAAAAATTACTATTAACCGGGTAGCTACCCTTGTAATATTTATTTCTATATTTATATAGTAAATTAAGACCTATCATTTGACCTATTGCTTTTAAGTTTTGCATAGGTGTCACATAATCAGCTTTGGGCTTTAGTGCATTTAAAAAGTGAATGTACGTTTCATTATATTTGTGCTGATGCAACAAAGCTTCCCCACAGTATTGTATATGGAAGGAAGTGATGTAGATTCTATATAAAGGTATAATCTCTTATCGAATGGCTATATATTTATTACAACTTCAAATGTTGGGGAATTTTGTAGGTTAATTTTGAATTGTGAAATACTCATAGTGTTTAATGGCCTATCCATCTATATGTTTAGCTGTATTTTCCTTCATGTATTCTGAAAAGAATTTGTTATTATATGTTACACTTTCATCATTCGGACGGTATTTCTCAGCCTCCTTATTATGTTTTATAGACTGATCTACATCACCTAAATTCCAATAGCATACACATAATTGCAAATGAGGAAACCAAGTAGAGTATGCAGGTTGTTGAAATCCGTCGGTATTTGTATCTCTTTTATGAAGAGCTGTGTGAAACCAAAATGTTGCTGTTTCATAAGCATTCTTTTCCATGAAGTAGCTCCCTAAACGACAGCAAATTTCTGGACGTGGATAGTCATACTTTAACGATTTTAATAAAGCGTTCAATTCTTCATCTTTGTCTCCAAAGTGGATATAACAGTCAGCTAAATTAAGACAAGCCCTAATTTCATCCTCTATCCAACCTTCTTCAGTAGCTAAAAATTCCTCATAATAACTAATGGCTTTATTGTAGAACTGGTGATCTTTTAACTCATTAGCATAGTAATACAAATCTCTCGGAGTAAAGTTTTCCCCTTTTTTAATACGGTTTTCATAGATTCTTAGATTCCTACCTTCACTCACATCATTCTTCTTTAGATGCTTATGGTGACTGATCGCAATATCTGATTGTATAGTATTTCCTGATACTGATAAATACTCATGCACAACTCCGAACCACTTAAACTGATTTACTCGTTTTACTAAACGATTTCTTCTATAACTAAACGTTGGATTCCCATACTCATCAAAGGCGATATTGTAGATCATAGATACAGCATCTATAGACTCGTCAAGTGTCTGTTTAAGCTGTAATAATTTTTTTAAATCTTCTTGATGAACCACATCATCTGCATCTAACCAAAGGATGTATTCTTTAGTAGCATGGCTAAAAGCAAAGTTTCTTGCATCAGCAAAATCATCAATCCATTCATAATCAATGATTTTGTCTGTATATTTTGAAGCGATTTCTTTCGTTTTATCTGTAGATCCAGTGTCCACAATAATGATTTCCTCACAAGCGTCCTTGACACTGATTAAACAATTCTCAAGTGTTTGTTCTTCATCTTTAACGATCATACATAAACTGATTGTAACCACAGATCGCCCTCCTGTTTTGATTTATCAATACAACATAATATGTTTGCAGTATTCTTACGTGATCTTTGAGCCTCAAGACAACACCCTTATCATTTTTACTAATATGATAGATCATACGAAATATAATTTTTCATCAACTATATGTAAGGAGGCTAGTATGTACGAAGAACTAAAATTAAAAGAATTTAACAAGCGATTAGCTCAACAACACATGTCTGAAAAACAGGTCTTATGCCAAAAGGACAAAACCGAAGACTCATTTCATATCGTTTATGTGATGTCTAGTGTAGCTGTAAGTGGGGGAGTAAAAATTATTTTTGAGCATGTTAATCGTTTAACACGCCTTGGCATTAAAGTTACAATTGTGACACATTTTGAAAAACCTCATTGGTATCCAATTGATGCTACCTATATACAAGTTCCATTTACGATCGAATTAGCAAAAGGAATACCAAATTGTGATGTTATTGTTGCAACCTACTGGGATCATATTCAATCCTGTATAGACACAGGTATTGCGCCAGTTGTTTATTTTGAACAAGGTGACTTTCACTTGTTTGATTATGAAAGTATGAATGACGCGTTAAAGGTATTTATTAAACGTCAATATGAACTGCCAACATTTATATATACAGTATCGAAAAATGCAGCTAAATTAATTAATAAAAACTATGGTCGAGAAGCAAGTGTCATTCATAACGCAATAGATGAAAGCATCTTTTACGATGGAAGTTCTTCATTCAAATCAGAGAAGCGGTATATGCTAATGGTGGGTGCAGAATCTGCCTCTTTTAAAGGTATACGTGAAATTATTGAAGCGTATCAAGTCATTCAACAAGAATACGATATATCGTTGTTTTGGATAACGCCTGAGGAGCCGTCAAACGACATGAGAAATAAGGTTACAAAAGCCTTCGTTCAACCTAGTCAAAGTACAATCGCAGATTTATATAGAGGTGCGAGATTATATGTATCTGCGTCTCATTATGAAAGCTTTTCTCTTCCACCATTAGAAGCCATGTCTTGTGGTTGTCCTGTCGTTACGACGGAAAATGATGGCGTACTAGAATATGCTATTGACCGAGAGAATGTTCTAGTATGTAGAATTAGGGATCCGATAGACTTAACTAGTAAAATCAAAAAAGTGCTAGATGACGATGAATTAGTTGATTTACTTATAACGAATGGACTTTCTACCGCCAAGCAATTTAAATGGCATGTGACTATAGATGAAATTTATGATTATTATAAGAAGGTTGCATCATTTAAAGTAAAGCGACAACATACAGAGGAAGATTGGAACATAGGAATTTCAGAAGATGCATTTATTAATCCAAGCGATTACATTAAATTTCTTAAACTATTAAATATAACAAAAGCATCTGTAATAAAAGTTCCAGTCGTATACGAAATTGATAGCTCCTTAAAAATTGCTCGTTGGGAAGTCGTCGCATACCATAAAAATATACAAAATCATGTTGAAGATATTTGCTATAGTCCAGTTCAATCCGATAATAATGAAATATTTGTCAATCATAAAGGGTATCGTCCTTTTATTGAAAGAGAGTTTGAAGAAGCATTAAAGGACTTTACTTCGCTATATGATGAAACGAAGGATCCCCAGCTTCAAGCAATATACTTTCGTTGGATGTTATTATGTTTATACCGCCTTCAAAGGAGATTTGAAGCAAAAAAGAAATTAAGAAACCATTCATTTCAAGATACGCACTTCTCTGAAATATATTTTCTAAAAAAACTTCTTGAGAACAAAAATTCAAATGAAACAGCTACTTGGAATATGTCCGTTTTAGGAGATGCAGTATCGTATCCTGAATACATTTATCAAATTAATAAACTATCAGTGTAATAAGTAACTCTTAACCACAAAAAAAAAATTCATCCTTGGAGTGTAGAGAAAGGTATTTACTACACTCTTTTGTTCTCATTGAATATATTGATATTATTTAAAGGCTCTTTTTGTAAACTTTGCTGCTTTTTATCACCTACATTTGGGTAACTGGTGTGAAATATGATTTTTATAGTAGTATTTAGCTCTATTTACGAAAAATAATAATTAATGTGAACACATTTGTATAAAAGGTAAAGTAAATATTTACCCTAAGCTGCCGACGCTATCCTTTAGCAGGTTGAAGTTATTAACAATTTTATCCACAGTTTACACACAATGTCCACAGCTTTAAAAAATATATATTGAGAATGTATAATGAAATTCAACCTTTCTACGGAACTAATATATTCTCAAAGCTCATCAATAGCATTATTATTCATACATAAAGATATTGAAGTGGCACAAAAACAGCATCAATATAACTTTTTGAAGGGAAAAAGAATATAGATAATTATTAATAAAAATTATTAATATATAGAAAATTCATTAATAAAGTCTAAGATGGTAAAACCTTTTGATGAATCTGTCACATCTTAGTTCATTTACTTTGCCTAGTATTTATCAAAAGAGTTAACTTTTTAACAGTTTTATCCACAGTTTATTCACAATATCCACAATATTTACATAAAAACTGTATAGGAGCTCTCCTATACAGTGGTTTTACTGGGGTATTGTGGATTGTTGTATGTTATTCAATTAGTCATCGTCAGGTATGACTAATGATTGGCACTCAGTATTGAAATCAAATGGAATGACTTGTTCATACGGAGGTGGCATGAGATCTGCGTGTAGGTTATCCTCATATGGCGTATCAATTGGGTCACATTGTGAGTCAACTTCCTTCTTGAGATTGTTAACAACAACTTGACCGATTTGTCTACCAAGGCTTAGTCCTTCATCATTGTCAATAGGGAAATGAACGAGTCCATATAATCGAGAAATGGCACATTCTTCAGCTAATTCGTCTAATCTTAACGATTCCCCTGGGAAGAAATATTTTAATAACTCTGCAGCACAACCAGCAACAGCGGCATGGCCTGAAGGATACGTAGGGTGTCTTGGTGTACAAACAACGGTTGCTAACTCTTGGTCTAGCTGATCAGGCCTTGCGACAAGCCATAAGAATTTATAAAACCAAGTAATGACAAATGCATCATTTATAGCACTTTGTACTGCACCCAATATTCTAGCAGCTCTAGGGGCTGTAACACCATATGTGTCAATGAGTCGGTCAATTATTGGTGTCCATTGCTTTGTCGCAACACCTGTACCCCAATATTTCGCTACAGTTTTTTTATGATCATCTAGATTATCTCTTACTTCTAATACTTTCTCTAGTTGTTCATTCCAATCAATATAGTTTGGGTTTTTAATAGAGAAATAGATAGGTTCTTTATTTGGAAGAGTAATAAACTGATTGCCACATCGCTTTATATAGTAGGTTGACCATGATCCTGCATATGGTTCTTCTGGGTTTTTAGGAGGCTCACTTTCTCCAGCATAAGGAATCTCATTCCATCTTTCATACGTACATTTACATTCACAAGAATTAAATAGACAGTTACAGTTCAATGAATTCACCTCTTTTCTTTTATTACTAGTCTATTCAATAATAAACATAGAGGTTTGATTCATTAGTCTATCGTGCGATAAATTGATAAAATCGGCTAATAGGTGCACAGTAACGTAGTTGCTCATATTAAGAAATGGACTATCCTTTATGAAAGGTTTTTTTCGTAAACTTTGTTGCTATTATTACTAAAAATGGACAGTATGATAAGTTTTTTACAAATCCCATCATTAGCAAAGTAGAAAAGATGTCACGATCGCTATAGATGCTTACGTGTTTAAATCTTAGTGCGATAAGTAATAATTAAAAAAACAACCATCTTTCCTACATTGGAAAAATGGTTGTTATGTTTTTTATGATCGCTGATTTTAATAAAGTATATTATTTGGTAAATTTCAGTTAACGAAAAGAGCGTTCATTTTAGAACATAGATGAACTGTGTAATGGCTGTAGCTTTGCTTTTGGATCAATGTATGACTTTGCGTTATTAACAGCGGTAGGTGCTTCACCAAAGCCAGAAGCAATTAGCTTTACTTTGCCGTCATACGTACAAATATCTCCAGCAGCATAAATACCTTGAATATTGGTTTCCTGCTTAGAGTTTACAACGATAGAATTTTTTTCGATTTCAAGCCCCCATTCTTTAATAGGACCAAGAGATGAAACGAAGCCAAAGTTAACAATAACGTCATCTACATCAATCACTTCTTTTGTTCCTTCTTTAACTTTCTCTAAGACAATTTGTTTAATAGCCTTTTCATCACCAATAATTTCAACAGGAACATAAGGTGTTTTTATGTCAACCTTAGAATTTATTAAATTTTCTACACTGTGTTCATGTGCACGGAATTTATCACGGCGGTGAATAATGGATACTTCCTCTGCAATTGGCTCTAACATTAGTGACCAATCTACAGCTGAGTCTCCTCCACCACACACGACTACTTTTTTACCTTTGAATTTTTGTAAATCATCTATAAAGTAGTGAAGGTTTTTCCCTTCATATTCTGTAGCTTTTTCAAGGTCAATTCTACGAGGCTGAAACGCACCATTACCAGCAGTAATGATAATTGTTTTAGAATAATGTATCTCACTATTTGTTTTTAGCTTAAAAATTCCGTCTTCTTGCTTCTCTAGCTTGTCTACAGATTGATCTAAACAAATGGTTGGTGAAAACTTTTCCATTTGCTCTTTTAGATTATCAATTAGCTCTTGAGCCCGGATTTTCGGGAATCCAGCTACATCATAAATGTACTTTTCTGGATATAGTGCTGATAATTGTCCACCTAATTGTGGAAGGCTTTCGATAATTTTTACACTAGCCTGCCGCATTCCCCCGTAGAAAGCCGTAAACAATCCTGAAGGACCTCCACCAATAATGGTAATGTCATACACTTTTTGATCTTCTTTCAAACCAAATCCCCCCATATGTGAAGCTACATTTAATAGTATATTTGTTTTTGCACTATTTATCATACCACATGCATTCAAAAATATCTTAAGCATAAATGCAGAAATTTTTGATTTATTAAATTGTGACAGTTTAAAAAACTCCATTATTGGACTAAAGTGTAAAATTTGTCGAAACGTTGAAGAAAAAGGTTATTTTTTAAATATTCTTAAGTTTATAAATGTAGAATTTGTGCTTGAAAAACATGTATAAAAAGAATATTATGTAATATAGGAAATATGTTAAATTTTTGTGACAAATTTAACCCTTATCATACCTATATTTTTTGATAGTGTTTTGAGTTAGTAAGTGAAGAAATTCACATTGTTCTTTGTTCATGAACTTGGAAAAAATTACTATATTGGTAGATACCAAGCTTTTCATAAAGAAAAAACGATAAAAAATCTCATAGCGGTGAATGATAAGTATAACCGCAATATAATTTATTAAAGGTGGATGTGATACGGTTGAGAAAACCAAAAATAGTTATATTAGGTGCAGGTTATGGTGGATTAATGACAACAGTTCGTCTCCAAAAATATTTAGGAGTTAATGAAGCTGAAATTACGTTAATAAATAAAAATAGCTATCACTATGAAAGTACGTGGTTACATGAGGCATCGGCTGGTACATTACATCATGATCGTGTACGTTATCCAATTAATAATGTAATAGATAACAGAAAAGTTAACTTTATCCAAGATACAGTTGTAGAAATTAAGCGTGAAGAGAAGTTGGTTGTACTTGAGAATAATGAAATAACTTATGATTATTTGGTTGTCGGATTAGGATTTGAGTCTGAAACTTTCGGTATTAAAGGCTTAAAAGAGCATGCTTTTTCAATTGCAAATATAAATGCTGCTCGTCGAATAAGAGAACATATTGAATATCAATTTGCTAACTATAATAATGACAGTGAAGATCGTGATGAACGTTTAACGATCGTTGTAGGGGGAGCTGGCTTCACCGGTATTGAGTTTGTTGGAGAACTAGCAAATCGTATACCTGAGTTATGTCGTGAATATGATATTGATGAACATAAACCACGTATTATATGTGTAGAAGCAGCACCAACTGTATTACCAGGATTTGATCCAGAGTTAGTTGAATATGCGGTAGGTCATTTAGAACGTAAAGGTGTAGAATTTAAAATAGGTACTGCTATAAAAGAATGTACAACAGAAGGTATTATTGTTGCAAAAGGCGACGAAGTAGAAGAAATTAAGTCAGAAACTGTTGTATGGGCAGCGGGTGTTCGTGGAAATAGTATCGTTGAAAATTCAGGCTTTGAATCAATGCGTGGTCGAGTAAAGGTAGAAGCTGATTTACGTGCTCCTGGACATGATGATGTATTTATCGTAGGTGATTGTTCATTAATGATAAACGAAGAAATTAATCGACCATATCCACCGACAGCCCAAATTGCAATGCAACAAGGAGAAACATGTGCGAAAAATTTAGCTGTCCTCGTAAGAGAACAAGGAGAATTAGAACAATTTAAACCAGATATAAAAGGAACAGTATGTTCATTGGGTGAAGATGATGCCATTGGTGTTGTATTCGGTAAGAAAATCACAGGCTCAAAAGCTTCATTTATGAAAAAAATGGTAGATAATCGCGCGCTATTTTTAGTAGGCGGACCGTCATTAGTAATGAAAAAAGGAAAATTTAATATATTTTAAACATAAGGCTCTTTTCGTATAATGTGCTACTAACTAAAAGCAACAATCTATGCGAAAATAGCTAAACCTAAAAAAAGCAATTGCATAAAACTTGTGCTATTGCTTTTTTTAGGTTCTTTTGGTGAACTTATTACCATCATTACCTAAAATTACAAAGAGTATGTAAAATTAATATTTGCGTCCGATAAGATACATGCATGTGGTTTGTATAGTAAGACGATAAATAACATGGGAGTTGTATAAATATGGGGAGAGAAGATAGAGGTAAAGTATGGCTAGCAGTTGCAGGTGTAGTGACATCAAGTAATGGGGAATGGCTAGTTGTTAAGAAGAAATACGGTGGACTCAAAAATAAATGGTCCTTTCCTGCTGGATTTGTAGAACATAATGAAACATTAGATGAAGCTATTTTGCGAGAGGTTTATGAAGAAACGGGAATTGCTTGCGAAATAGAAGGAATGATTGGCTTGAGAACAGGTGTTATAAGTAATGACATAAGTGATAATATGGTGTTGTTCTCATTAAAAGCTCAGAGTGAGGAAATCGTTATTCAAGAAAAAGAGTTGTATGACGCAGCATTTATCTCACCTGATGACTTAGTGAAAGATCCAGATTCATCAATATTACTCATCCGTTTTTCACAAAAGGAATTGCAAAACAGAAAGATGTATGACGACATAAACCCTGGTAGTCAATTTGGTTATACAAAATATAAATTGTTTCTTTAAGTTCTGATCGTATAAATTTCTCTTATTTTTCTCATCGACGTACTTTAGCCATCTTTAATTATTTGAAAAAGTGTGATTAAAGAAGGATACAGTTGTATAAGACCTTTGTAATCGCTTACATAAGTACTTTTTCGTCAATAACGTACCTTTCCTTATTATAAAATTGTTGGTAATATTATCAGAAAATTTAAATTAAAATAAAAACTTAATGGAGGGTGTTATTAATGGAAGCTATTTCAACAGACAAAAAAGAATGCCCATATTGCTCTGGCAAAGGTTATATTCAACTATTATTAGGTGGATCAGAAACATGTACTAACTGTGGTGGTAGTGGCAAGAAATAGAACAATGAACATTACACGACAGTAAAATGAATAAACAGATTAATACGTTCACATTATAATGGTACTTTAATCTTCATAGTTTGAATGAAAGCTTATTGTAAAGTAGTTTTGTACTTGACCCCTATACCATCATTCAGTACACTTAATGGTGGTAGCTGGAGGTGAGTAGGATGGAAATGAGTGTACCGGTTTTAATCATTTCAATACTGTTATTTTTTATTTTATTCTTTGGAATTGGATTCCTTCTAAATATGGTTTTACGAATGACTTGGATTATGGCAATTATTAGCCCACTTATTTTTATACTAATTATTGACAAGGTCAGATTTATAGATTATTTTACTGAACCAAGTGCATCATTTACAGATTTATATGAAAATTTTATATCGTTAGCTCCAGCTGATGTTATCATATTAGCTAGCGGTTTAATTGGTGCTATTTGCTCAGGAATTACAATAAAAATATTACGGGCAAAAGGTTACCAAATGTTCTAAATGGAGATCTCAAAATTTTGAGGTCTTTTTTTTGTTGTTAATTTTTGTTATTTTCACATATCGAATATCTCAACAATAACGTGATAATTTCATTGTTTTAACTAAGTGACATCGTCAATCAAATTTCAATCGATATGCTATAGTTACAATAATTTTTCCTCTCTCATGAATATTTCTTTCTCTTTTTGGAAAGTAATAGATTCGTGAGAGGAGTGAAAAATAAAAAATGAGTTTACTAAGAACTATTACTAGAAGAGCAGTAATGACTATGCTGTTGGTTGCTGCGTTATTTGTTACTTTTCAGTCATTTTCCGGTGTTGAGGCTAAGTCAATTATCGGTTGGGTGCAAAATAACTATCATAAATCTACTTTAGTACAGGAAGAGTTTTTACCGGAATATAATTATTTACAGAGGGACATAAGTTTACCTTCAAAATTGTTAAACAGAATTGCTGTAAATCCAACTGAAATTTCATCAAGTGAAGAGGTAAATGCGGAACTAAGTCTTGAGGATCTTGACTGGAGTAAATATCCTTCAATGAAGGTGACAGCAACAGGATATACTGCAGGCTTTGAGTCAACTGGAAAAACACCAAGTCATCCACAATATGGTATTACATACTCTGGGGTGAAGGTGAAAAGAGATTTATATTCAACTGTAGCTGCAGACCTTAGAGTTTTTCCAATTGGAACAATTTTATTTATCCCGGATTATGGGTATGGTGTTGTTGCGGATAAAGGCGGTGCCATTAAAGGTAATAAAATTGATTTGTACTACGAAACTGTTGAAGAAGTGTATGAAGAATGGGGTAAAAAAACTGTTGAAGTTTATATTATTGAGCGAGGATCAGGTAAGCTTACTGAGCAAGATTTAACGGTCTTAAATGAAAATGAATCTATGCAAGTGTTTAGACAACAATATATAAACTCAAAAAATTAATATAAGTTTTTTTCAAAAGTTTTGTTGTTAGAACAGCAAGAGGTAGTTTTAAACGTATGCCATGGGACCATGAATTTTAGTTTTGTACAAATTGATTTGGTTATACAAAAAATAATAATCAATATAATTAGCCTAACATAAAGGTGATGGTGACTCATAAATTATTGAGTCACCATTTTTTACATGCTAATCAAATATTGTAAAAGGAGCGTTAAAAAAATTCCAGTTAAGCCACCAAAGAACACTTCAATAGGCTGGTGACCTAATAATTCTTTCAACTCCTTACGCTTTTCTTCTTGAGGTTTTTTAGGCCATAATTTTGCTTCTCCAACGAATTTATTGAAGTCTGACACTAGTTGATTTAACACAGTTGCTTGTTCACCGGCGTGGCGTCTGACACCAGTTGCATCAAACATAACGATAATTGCAAATACAGTCGATAGTGCAAATATAGGTGAACCAAACCCCTCTTCTATAGCAATGCCTGTCGTTAATGCTGTTACAGCAGCCGAATGAGAGCTGGGCATTCCTCCTGTACTAGTTAGTAATGACCAATCAATTTTTTTAGTAGCAAAAAACTGAATTGGAACTTTGACAAATTGTGCAAAGAAGATTGCAAGTAATGCAGACCATAAAGGAAAATTTGACATTAATTCCATTTGACTAAAACGCCCTTTCTTGCTGATATAATTAAAAGAATATGATACGCTTTTCTAAATGTCCAGTTTCACCATTCATCCCCAAGGGATACCTTAAAAGATCTAGCTAAAGTGCTCACCCATTTAGAAGTGCGAGCGCTTACGCTTTTTGGAGGTAAAATACTTTGGCCAATTATCCATTAGAATACTATCAATTTTTTATTAAATTTAATGAAGGAGATTATTACACATGTCATGACCTTCTTGAAGAAATATGGATGACTGAAAAGCATAATTACTTTTTAAAAGGACTTCTTCAAATGACAGTAGCGCTTTATCATTATGGCTATGGAAATGTAGAAGGCGCACGTTTAATGATGAGAGCAGGGCATCAATATATTCAGAAATACCGTCCATCTTATTGGGGTATTAATTTGGAAGAAGTCAATGAATTTATTGAAAAATGCCTTATTATTATACCACAAGATGTGGATCGGGTTTCTTTCGAACACATTGATGGTTTGCCTAAACTACCTACATTATTATTATACTTAAATGAGGAACGAGAAGAATAATTTGAAATGTTTTCTTTTTGTAAATTTATTCGTTATCATATATGTGGAGGTGTATTACAATGTTTATTGTGAAAAATGATTTAGATTTTACTCAATCATGTGAAGTCATTGTCATCGGTTTATTTGAGAAAAATAAACAGTTGAGTGGCTTAGCTGCTGAGGTTGACACTGTTCTGGAAGGTCAAATTACTAACATGTTAAAGGATGGGGATATTTCAGCAAAGAAGAAGGTTATTTCAAAAGTACATACACTAGGAAAATCACCTATAAAGCGTTTTTATTTCGTTGGCTTAGGAAAAGAAGAACAACTTACATTTGAGATTGCTCAACAAGCTTTTGGTAAATTATTTAAACAACTAAGAAATGAGAAATTTGAAGAGGTCGCAATTGCAGTAGATTCGTTTGCAACAAAAAATATCGATGTATTTGATACATCACATGCCATAGGTGAAGCGTTACCACTAGCTACATATCAATTTGCTAACTATAAACAAAAGGCGAATGAACCTAAAAAAGAAATAACACATATAACAGTATACAGCGAACATGATATTAAGGAAATTGAGGCTAGTCTGGCAGTTGGATATGCATATGGAAAAGGTACAAACTCTGCACGCACACTTGTAAATTTACCTGGAAATATGCTAACTGCAACTGATATGGCAAATTATGCTATTGAACTAGCAAAAAGGTATGAATTTGAGTATGAGATTTTAGAAAAAGAAGATATGGAAAAATTAGGTATGGGCGCATTTCTTGCGGTAAATCAAGGCTCTGTTGAACCACCTAAAATGATTGTACTAAAATATCAAGCACAAGAGAAATGGGAAAACGTGATTGGCTTAATCGGGAAAGGTATAACTTTTGATACAGGTGGTTACTCAATTAAACCTAAAAATGGAATTGTAGGTATGAAATCAGATATGGGTGGGGCAGCATCTGTACTTGGTGCTATGGAAGTGATTGGAGAGTTACGTCCAGATCAAAATGTAGTTGCTGTTATACCATCAACTGACAACATGATTAGTGGTAACGCACTGAAACCTGATGATGTCATTACTGCAATGAGTGGGAAGACTATTGAAGTACTAAATACAGATGCAGAAGGTAGATTAGCGTTGGCAGATGGAATAACATATGCAAAGCAGCACGGAGCTAATTACCTTATTGATGTTGCTACATTAACTGGTGGTGTTATCGTTGCTTTAGGCGAAGATATGACAGGTGCAATGACAAATAATGAACCGCTGTTTGAAAAGCTACTTGAAGCGTCTTATGAAGCTAGCGAACCAATTTGGCGTTTACCAATTACAGAAAAAGACAAAGAAAGAGTACGTAATAGTAAAATGGCAGATTTAAATAACTCACCTGGGCGGGAAGGTCATGCCATTATGGCAGGAACGTTCATTGGTGAATTTGCAGAGGATACACCTTGGGTTCATCTTGATATTGCTGGAACTGCAACAACTAGGTCTCAACATGAATTAGGTCCTGCAGGTCCTACAGGAGTAATGGTAAGAACACTAGCAACATTTGTTGAACGATTTAGTGACAGTAATGACTAAAGGTTTGATGCCCAAGCTTCATCGCTACTGTTACTAAATCAAATATTTTGTGATTGTTTTTCGCAAGCTTCTTTCGTAACCTTTGTTGTTATTTACAAAAAATGTATCATCATTTTTTAGAAGAAAAGATGATACGAAGCTTTAGTTGTATCCGTGTTTATTAACTAGTACGAAAAACAACAATTAATACGAAAACAGCATGTAGCAAAGAATTGAAACAGCAATTACAGTATAGGGTACGAATGAGGAAGTAATTAAAAGCTTGTAGAGCGAAAGTTCTACAAGCTTTTTTCGAGTGACCAAGTTTTACTATGAGTATCAGTCATGTTCTTGTAAATAATAATTGGGTATACATATTAATATTTGAAGAGGGAAGAGCATGAGATTAACAATTTTCTTTGTAATATTATTTATTAGTTTTGGAATGTCAAGTTCAATTGCTGCGGCCAAGCAAAATCATACAGTAACAATTATTGTGAAATCCTCACCAACATCTCTTTACGAAAGTAAAATGACGATAAAATCAAAGGAAATTATTTCAAAGTTAAAAGACAGTAAAGGTGTGCATACAACAGAGCATATGCCGTTAACAGATACTTTTGTCGTAATAAAAAGTAATGGAGTGAACCAAAAGTTTTATGTAAATAGCAACTGGCAACTTTACAATATTAAACAACAAAAAAAGTGGAATATTCCAAGTAAGTTAGTTTCACAACTTAAAGATATACAACAAAAACTTAAAGCTCAGCACTATGGTACGATCATCCCCTGGGAACAAGTTAATGAGATAATTCCAAAGTATAGTACGTTTAAAATTATTGATATTGAAACAGGTTTATCCTTCAATGGTCAACGAAGAGCAGGAAGTAAGCATGCTGACGTCCAGCCAATTACAAAAGAGGATACCAAAATCATGAAACAAATATTTAATGGGAAGTGGAGCTGGAATAGACGTGCAATCATTATTATGGCTGATCATCAGAAAATTGCTGCTTCAATGCATGGTATGCCTCACGGAAGTGGTGCTTTAATCAATGGATTCCCCGGGCACTTTTGTATACATTTCAAATCTAGTACAACCCATTCATCAAGAAGTGAAGATTTCTCTCATCAATTAATGGTTCGAAAAGCAGCAGGCATCACTGGTGAATATTTTTTATCTATATCTCCAATGGAGCTAATTGATTCTTTTTTGTTTAGTGTCAACCAACGCGACTTACATATATTTTCAGCAAGTATAATAGGAGATAAAAGAATGGTTGCAGAGGACTATTTCAACAAATTTAATTCATTAGAAGGGATTGCCCGAACATCACCCATACCTTCTGAAAACAGCACTGGATCTCTTGTTGTAGACATTCCTCTAAAAATTGAATATTATGGAGAAGACTTAGGGGCGGTTCAAAAAATTATACATTTCTATGTTACAAGAAACTCATTTATTGATCCTTGGAAACTTGAGATTGAAGAGATAAGGAAGCAGATTTTTTTTGATTGATTTTTCAATCAGGTGGAGTAGGCTTCCCACCTGATTTACTACTATTCAAGTTTTCTTCAGTTCACTTATGATACTTTAGGTTTTAGCAAATCTTCAAAAGACTCTGCTGTTATAGGTTTACTATAGTAATAACCTTGAATTGTATGGCATCGTAATTTATTTAAGTATTTTACTTGTTCCTCAGTTTCAACGCCTTCTGCTATGACCTTAAGGTTTAACTGTTGGGCCATTGTTGTAATACTAGAGACAATAGCAGCATCCTTCGGGTTATTTGTTATATCACATATAAAAGATTTATCAATTTTTAATTTATCTACTGGAAAATTTTTTATATGACTAAGAGAACTATAACCTGTTCCGAAATCATCAATTGCGATTTGAACCCCGATTTTTTTTAAATCATCAAGTACATTAAGTGCTCTATCTATATCAATTGTTACACTTTCTGTTACTTCTAGTTCTAGGAAATGTGGGTCAAGCTGTGACTTAATTAAAGCATGTTGAACTGTGTCCCTTAGATTATGTTGAAAAAATTGGCGCATTGACAAATTAACCGATGCCTTTAATGTATTAAATCCTTTGTTATGCCATTTTTTCAGTTGTTGGCAAGTTGTTTCTAATACCCATTGTCCTAAAGGTACGATTAATCCTGTCTTTTCAGCAATAGGAATGAAAGTTGCAGGAGATATGTACCCTTTTTGTGGATGAACCCATCGTATCAATGCTTCTACACCAACTATTTCTCCAGATAGAACATTAATTTGAGGCTGATAATGCAATGTTAATTCATTTTTTTCAATAGCAGTTCTTAATTCACTTTCGATCATGATCTGTTCATATGCCTCTTTCGTCATTTCTTGATCAAAAGTCTTATATGTATTCCCAACCTCTTTTGCCTTGTATAGTGCAGTACTAGCATTTTTTATAAGAGTGTCTACATCTGTTCCATGTTTTGGATATATTGAGATACCAATACTAGCTGTAATATGGAAGGTGAAGCCTTTGGCTACAATTGGTTCTTGGATTGTTGATAATATATCTTGTGCATATTGATCTGCATGTTGTTCATGAATGTCCTCAATCAAGACTGCAAAAGCAGCACTAACCTTTGCAACCGAAATTTGATCATTTGTTAATGAATTAAGCCTTTTGGCAATCGTTTGTAAAAACAAATCACCTAAATCATGTCCAAGCGAATGATTTACGTTTTCGAAGCGATCTAAATTTATATACAATATGACAATATTCTTGCCGAGTAACTGATTCTTTATTGCTTGACTGACTTTATTAATAAATAATTGTCGGTTGGGTAGGTGTGTCAATTCATCGTAAAAAGCAAGTTCATTAATCTTGTTTTGGGCTTTCCAATAAGCAGTAATATCATTTAGTGAATATATAATATTCGTAATTTCTTGATTGTCATCAAATATAGGAGCAGCATTAACAGAAAGAACTAGTTTATGACCATCACTATGTTCAAGAAAGCAGTGTTTATTCATAATAGCAGTTTTGGTTGCTAATATGGGTTCATAAATAAATTGACTACTAAGGATGGGTGTACCATCTAGTTTGGATATTTTCCAAAAAGGATCAGCTACGTTTTTTTGTAGAATATCTTCTTTTTTTAAACCAATTAAGTTTTCAAAGGCAGGGTTTATAAATGTAAGGTCGCCCTCTCGATTTACAATAATAATTGAACTTGGAATTGTTTCAACAATAACGGATAATTTTTTTTCATTTGTATAGAGTGCCTTTTCTACTCTTCGCTGTTGATTCATTGGCCCTGCTATTGTTGTAAGGTATATTCCTTTCAACATGAAAAGAGTTCCGATAAGAAAATATATGTGTCCAAGAAGGGTTATGAAATCATGGTGATATTGCGAAAAAATGACCAACAATTGACCCAGTATAAATAAGATTAGTGCGTTTATGATTATTAAATATGAATACATCTTAACAGATCGGTAACGTTTGTGGAGTATAACAATAGTTGCAAAATAGAACAAGCATACAAAGTATGTTAAAAGTCTATGTATCGGTGTTATGCCACCATTCATGTCGTATAACTTAGGAAAATGAATAGCCCATTTAGAAAGTGACATAAATAAGATAATTGATACTAGTGTAGAAATACTATAAATAATCCACTTTTTAGGTGTGATCAGTACTAAATCATTAGAATAATAAATAACAAATAATGATGAAGCTAATAACACTTGGATGATTATCCAGAACCATGCAGAAGTTTCTATGGAATGGGTGACTATAAACTGAGGCATTCCATCATAAGACAAGAGTCTAAATAGATTTAATAATGAGAGAGTCCAAAAAGTAGTACTTATGTATAATTGTCGCCGTGACATTTTTGAGGGAGGAATAAATCCGTTTTGTGTTGAGATAGTAGTGGTAACTGCTATACAAATAAATCCGACAATAATATAAATAGGAAAGTAAAATTGTTCAGAGATGACATGGGTATTATTAAAAAAAAACACTGCTATCATAAAAATAACAGAAGCGATAAAAGTAAAAACAGAGAATTGTTGTTCTTCTTTGTTTAAATGAATGTTAAATTTATTCATTGTCATATATCGATCTCCTCGGAAAAAATATATTCCCAGAATTTATTATATTTTAAACGAAGAAAAATGTCAAATATTGCGAATTTTGTTTTTTCGAGAAGATGTATGAGGTTCTGTTGTTATTTACTTAAATTTCTAGATTGTATAGTTGTCATTGTTTTTAAGGAAGGAAACTTACGACATATATATTAGGAATGGAGGACGAGACAAAAATTAACCATCTTAATAATATTCTTACAAATGGTTTATACTCTCCTTAATACTGTTTGTTAAACTAAGGGTGTGGTCCCTCATACAAAGTGATAAGGAGAGTTATAATGGTGGAACTTAAGGTAGTTATCCCAGTCCTTATATTTCTTTTATTTTATCTGTTATTTGCAGTGGTGTTATTGCGAAAAAAATAACTTATTCATTTTTCGATAGAGGAATTCGAAATAAAAACTCCACACCATGATTTCTATTAAAGACAGTAATCTCTGCATTGTGTATATCTACGATTCGTTTTACAATGGTCAACCCAAGGCCAAAATTTCCTTGCTTACCTTTTGTATAGGGCTTAAATAAGTCTTCGATCTCATCATCTGGAATAGTGGGTCCATCGTTCCAAATTGAAATAATTATTTGTCCATATTCTCTATTCATAGTAATTTTGATTATATTGTTCACATATCTTAAGGCATTATCAATAATATTTTCAAAGGCTATTCTCCATTGCTCACGATCACCAGTTATCGTAATGCTTAAAAGAGATAGTTCAAATTGAATATCTGAACGTTGAAGCTGGAATTGCGAATAAACCTCTTCAATGATCTCTTTTACGTTAAATGTTTCATCCATAGTTTGCTGCTGGGCGAGATAATTGAGCTTAGTAAGATACAGTAAGTCCTTGATTTTTGTTTCCAATCTTTTCGATTCGTTTTCAATCGTTTCAGCAGTTTGTTCTATCGTACCATTTGGATAAATTCCGTCACGAATTGCTTGAGCAAAGCTTCGTATGACCATCACAGGTGTTTTTAAATCGTGAGATACGTGTTGAAGCATGGTTTGTTGCGCTGTATCCTGCTCTTTTAGCTGTACTCTCATTTTTTCTATCGATTGAGATAAAACTCCTATTTCATCTCGTCGTTCAACAACCATTGGTTCATCCCACTGTCTGTTTGCAATATGATGTACATGCTCTTTCATTTGAACAATAGGTTTTGATACCCATTTTGCAAACAAAAATGCTAATAAGAGTCCACCAATTAAGACGAATAACATTAACTGTACTAACCGAGAAAATAGTGTGTGCACTAGCTCTTTACGGTATGAATCCCACATAAAAGAAATAATAAAACCTTGTTCAACAACCCTTGGTTGTCGCAATATCTGTATTTTACTAATCGTGTAATAGATTGTCTGTCCTTGAACAAGGGTTTCATAACGAGCAGTTCCTTCCTTTTGTCTCCGAGCATTAATGTACATGTTGGCTAATGTTTGTTTTGGAAGGATAGCGTTTTCTACAATGTTCCCCTTAAAATCTAACACAACGTGGTTTACGGAGCGCGCATTTTGTTCACTTTGTTGTTGTTCAAGTGAGTTTTCTGAAGGTGTATAATCATTGGTCATCTGTAGCTGTGAGTTTTCAATTGTCGTGAAAATTTCGTTTGTAAAAAAAGAGTTTAATGTGTTAGGAATAAATGTAACTAATGTCACTCCGATAAAAATGATTAATCCAGCAAATACAATAGAAATTTGAATTGACAGGGGCCAATTTTTCATGTTGATTCAACCGTTCGATATCCGAAGCCATATAATGTTTCTACACGCAATTCTGTAACCTTTTTACGAACTCTCCGTACTAAATCATCAACAACTCTGTCTGAACCGAAGTAATCACTCCCCCAAATATAATCAAGAACCTGTTCACGGGAAAATGCTTGGCCTATGTTTTTAACGAACAATAATAATAAATCAAATTCCTTTGATGATAGTACAACCTCTTCATTCTCTATGTGTACGGTTCGCTTTTCTTCGTTAATCACATAATTTCCATAATGAATGGCATTATGGACTGTTTGCTTGCCATAAACTCTAGTTAATAGCTTTTTTGTGCGGATAACTAACTCCTTTGGTAAAAACGGTTTAGCTAAGTAATCATCGCTTCCTAATTCCAAACCGATGATACGGTCTAGATCCTCATCACGAGCTGAAATAAAAATAACCGGTGTTTGCTCATCATGCTCTTTAATGGCTTTAATTAATTCATAGCCATCTATATCAGGGAGCATTATATCTAAAATCCATAGGTTTGGCTGCTCTTTAATTGAGTTCTTAGCGTCAAGTCCTGTATGAAACGATGTTACATGCCACCCCTCATTTTGTAAATACGTTGTTAATATTTGGTTTAAATTCATTTCATCCTCAACTAGATATATTGAATAACTCAATGGAAAAAGCCTCCTCATATATGTCTTCACAACCATAAGAGGCGTATGTATTTACGCCCCTTAAGGTATTTTCATTATAACTTTTTCTTAGGTGTTAAGAAAAGGGCTAACCTCCTTTTCAATCGTGACATTGTGGGCTTAGACATTACTTATATTTTATATTATAGGCAATATTGTCAAAGAATTATCAAGGAATTGTGGGAAATTATGTGATGCTACAAATGAAGTGTGTTTTCACTGTATTCTTTCGTTGTGATAAAGCGTAATCATTTGGTGTTGTTGAGGTGTTACATTGTATAAAAAATAACCATCTAGCTGCTTTAATTTAGCTTAGATATCAACAAAGTATAAGAAAAGAGCCTTAGCTATACCTGTTCTCGAACTAATTGTAGTTGTTCGTACTAAGTAATTAAATACGGTAAATAATGCGAGTTCGTGGCATCTTTTCTTTCTTGTAAGACGACATAGCTTAATATAGCTTAATATAGCTAAGCACCTATTTAAATTTAATTACAATAGCAAAAAATATAAGAAAAGAGCCTTAGCTAAACCTGTTCCCGAACTAATTGTAGTTGTTCGTACTAAGTAATTAAATACGATATATAATGCGAGTTCGTGGCATCTTTTCTTTCTTGTAAGACGACATAGCTTAATACATCTAAGCACTTGTTTAAATTTAATAACAATAGCAAAAAGTATAAGAAAAGAGCCTTAGCTAAACCTGTTTTCGAACTAATTGTAGTTGTTCGTATTAAGCAAAAATACGGTATGTAATGCGAGTTCGCGGCATCTTTTCTTCTTTAAAACGATGACTGTTGTGTGATATGTGTCTTAACTAGTTTACTAATTACTAACAATAGCAACAAAGCTTTATGATTACCCCCAACGCAATAAAAAGAGGAAATTGATCAATAATAAGTGACCAATCTCCTCTTAAAAAGGCTTTTAGATATTATAAAAATCTCAACCAAACATATGCATGTGCGATGATAAGTGAAACGATTGTAATCGGTGCACCAATTTTTAAGAATTCAATATAGCTAAATCCTTTACCTTCTCTAGATGCCATACCAGCTACAATCACGTTTGCAGATGCTCCAATAAGTGTACCATTTCCACCTAAACAAGCACCAAGAGCGAGTGACCACCATAATACATCTATTTCCGGTGAAGCTGGAGTTAAGCCCATTCCAACTGCCATATCTTGAATTAATGGAATCATCGTAGCAACAAAAGGAATGTTATCAATTGTTGCAGAAGCAACACCTGATACCCAAAGTATTAAAAGAGATGCTGTACCAATATCTCCACCTGTTACCTCTAGTGCTTTTTCAGCTAAGCTTCCAATTAAACCAATATCAATAAGTCCACCTACTAATGTAAACAAACCTACGAAGAAGAAGATTGTTACCCATTCAACAGATGCAAACACTTCTTCTAAATCATGCTCTTTCACACCAATTAGCATTAACAATGTTGCTCCTGCCATTGCAATAACTGCCGCAGGAATATGGAAGATACTATGAAGTACAAAGAAACCTAAGATTGTTAAAAGAAGCACTGATAATGATTTTTTCATTAAAACAGTGTCTTTTATGTAATCTTTTTCGTTTAAGTTCATTAATTTATCAATAAGAGCTGGGTCTGCCTTCATTTGTTTTCGATAGATAAAGTAGATAATAACAAAAGTAACAGCCATAATTACAAGCACGATTGGAGCTAAATTAACTAAAAACATATTAAACGTTAAATGTGAGTTTGCTGAACCAATCATAATGTTCGGAGGGTCACCAACAAGTGTTGCAGTACCACCGATATTCGAAAAGATGATTTCTGAAATTAAAAAAGGAACTGGATTTACTTTCAAAATTCGTGTAATAGAAAATGTAACAGGTACGATTAGTAATACTGTCGTTACATTATCTAAAAATGCTGAGCCTACTGCAGTCAACAGCGAAAGCGCAAGTAGGATATTCATCGGCTTCCCTTTAGCTAGTTTTGCCGTTTTAATGGCAACATATTGGAAAACTCCTGATTGACTCGTAATAGAAACAAGAATCATCATACCAATTAATAAGGTAATAGTTTCCCATTCAATATGGTGCTCATAAGCTGCTTCTAAATCAACAATGCCTAAGAAGATCATTAATCCAGCACCTAAAAGGGCGATGACAGCACGGTTAATTTTTTCTGTAATGATAAATGCATACGATATTAGAAATATCGCAATAGCTGCAAAATATTGGAAGTCACTTACTCCCGTTGTTACTGCTTCATACAATGATATTCACTCCTCTAATATTTATCTGTAGCTTCTAGTTGTCAGCGATAACTTTTCCACCACATTTTGGACATACAAGTGCTGTTACATCAATATTTAAGTCTTCGACAAAAAAAGAAAAGTCGCCTTTCTCACAATCGACTTTTAACAATCTGTCGATTAGTAGTTTTTTTGATTTAGAGCCAGAGACGGATGTATCAATCACTTCAATATGTTCATCTTTTTCTGAATTATCTTCCAGTAAAAGCTTTCCAACTGTTTCATCTTCCGTCCGCCAGCCACGGCCAACAACATGTTGCTCAAGTTGACTATGAGAGGCATTATTCAAAACTTTTTTCGCCAAGCTTACGAGTTGCTCATTCGTTAAAGAACCAAAATCTAAATCATGACCATGTTTATCCCAGTAGCCCTTAAGGTGTCCTTCGGTTAAAATAAACTTCACCATTTTATGAATGACAACGTTTTTCATAACTTTCCTCCTTATGTCCTCAGTTCTCTAAAGAACATTATATGTGTTTTTACTGTTAGACTCAAACAAAGAATAAATTTATTCTTTGTTTTTTTTTAGGCTAATAACCTCTCTTTATATAGGAAGAAAGTAGGCTATTAGCCTGGTTCATTTATGAACATATTTTTTTTTCTTAAGGCTCTTTTCGTCACCTTTGTTACTATTTTTCCTAAAAATGAACATTATTATGAGAACTCTTTAATATTAAATGTAGAAAAAGATGCCACGAATGTGATTGTATACGTGCTAATATCTATAGATGAAAAGCAGCAATCAAATTAATGCAAAAACAGCATTTTGAAAAAAACTAATCTATTCACTATGAATAGTGAGCCTTTTCGGAGTGTCTATTTACATAATGAATAGCTCCCCACAGTATAAATGCAGCAAGTAAAAATAATACTGAAGTAGTAAAAAATACAGAAGATATGCCAAAATAACCAGATAACACGCCACCCATCATTGGTCCGATGACATTACCTAAAAACCGAAAACTAACATTGTATCCGAGTACTTCACCTTGCATAGCAACTGGTGCAACTTGACGGATATATGCAGTTGTACAGGGGATTAAACCACCTACTGCTATACCGAAAATGAATCTAGCAACAACAAGCTGCCAAAATGAATGTGCAAATCCTTGAGGAATAAACGTAATAGAAGAAAATACTAGCAGAAGGACAAGTACTTTTTCATGACCAATTTTATCACCTAAATTACCCCACTGTCTTGTTGCTAGTAAGTTGCCGAAGCCCGTTGCAGAAAAAGCCATACCTGCCAAAAATGCTATATTTGATCCATTGGTAAGGTCAATGACGTATAATGCTAGCAAAGGCTGAACACTGAAATTCGCAATTTGGATCAACGTAGTTACTAAGAGAATGGTAATGAGTATTGGCTGGTGTAAGATATGGGTAAGTACCTCTTTTCTAGAGTATGTTTGTTGTTTATCTTTCTTCTTACTTTGTCTAACTTCTTTAATTCCAAGTAAAACGACGATCGTAGCTAGTAATATACCAGCTGATGTAAGAATGAAAGTATATTGGAAGCCCACTGAATCAGCTAATAAACCACCTAACAAAGGACCGAAGAGCCCACCTGAAACAGTACCCATTTGTAATGTGCCTAAAGTCTTACCTGCTTCTTCTTTTGGAGTTTGTGCAGATATAAGAGCTAAGGAGGTGGGGATAAAGCCTGTCACTACGCCCATCAAAAGACGTAAAGTAAAAAGTTGCTCAACACTTTGAACAAATGCTATTAATAGAGTACATAGCGCAATTCCTGACCCCGATATTAACAGAACCTTTTTATGACCATGTTTATCTCCGAACCTTCCCCATATGGGAGACATAAAAAAAGCAGTTAAAAAAGTTATTCCAAATACAAAACCAGCCCAACGTTGTACATAGTCAGCAGAAAAATCCCCCATCGTTTCAATGAAAAGGGATAAGAATGGCATGATCATTGTGGCACTTGCAGCAACAAAAAAGTTTGCAAACCACATGATTAGTAGATTTCTATTTTTAATTGAAATGACAAACACCTCTTAGATGTAAGATATTGTTATCAACATATTATATATGAGAAAGCTACAGAAAGAAATCATTTAATACGATCGCTAAGTTGACGGAAAATTGCTTATATTTAGCTATTTTTAGGCTCTTTTCGTAAACTTTGTTGTTATTTTCACTAAAATTCGACAGTATGATGAGTTTTATGAGAGCTAATGCCACGAACGCTAGGTGTATACGTGCCTATACCTTTGAACGAAAAGCAACAATCAATGCGAAAACAGCCTTTTTAAAAGAAAGATGCTTAAAAGAAATTAATGGACTCTTAAGGTTAGAGGTTATCTAGGGTACTCATGTTAACTATGATTAAAGCATAACCGGGTGTTATTTATGTTAATATTGGCACATGGTTACAAATGGTATTTGTAACATTCTTTAGCTGTAAAATAACCGTGGTGACAGACCCTTTTTAAAAATATTCTTTTTCTAGATTTAATAAGTTATCAATACTTTGAAGTGCCCATGCACTGTTGTCTTCTTGCAGTTGTTCTTTCATAAGCTCAAGAGCTGTGCGTAAAGATTTTTCATAGTCTAGGATGTTACCGTTATATTGCTTTACCATCTTCTTGGGGATATTTGCTTGTTCACCAAAGGCTAACGCGCGACGTTCATGAAACAATGGGACGTTAATTTGTTTAGGATTATGTAGATCCCCTTGCATTGGGTGGATAATAACAGCTTTAATCTTGACTAAATAATGATTTTCCCGAATGTTAGTAATTTCTCCAACATATTTCCCAGTCTTATATATCGCCGTAACAATGTCGCCGGTTTGGAAGTGATTTTGTGTCAAAACTGATTCCTCCATTCATTTATATTTGCTGTTTTCGCATTGTTTCTAGTTTATCAAGGTTAGCTTATGTAGCATTTAATCATCGTAAAAATGATGACATACTTAGATAACCAACATCATTCAAATAATATAGCAACAAAGTATACGAAAAGAGCTTTCATATTTAATTTTAATTATGAAGTAAAAAGTGCATCTTGACAAAAGATTAGTTTTTACTGGTGGTGGACTTGCTTTTTTTATATGATAATAGTTGATATAAAAAAAGAGGGAGACTAAAACCATGAAAAAAATGATTGTTATGATATCAAGTCTATTTTTCATACTTGCTGCCTGTGGCACTGCGGAAGTGAAGGAGGAAAATACTTCATCAGATCAAGTACAACAAGAACAAGTCGATGAGGAAAATGATGAACAACAAGAAGAAAACAACGAAGAAGAAACTGAGGATCAGGTTGAGTATCCTCAATTATCGGATGAGACTACAAATTTTCCAGTTGTAGAAATGAAAACAACAATGGGTATAATTACAATCAAGCTATTTCCAGAGATGGCGCCAAAGACAGTTGAAAATTTCCTTACACATAGTGAAAATGGCTATTATGATGGAGTAACATTCCATCGAGTTATTAATGATTTTATGATTCAAGGTGGCGACCCAGAAGGGAATGGGTATGGCGGAGAGAGTATTTACGGTCAACCTTTTGAAGATGAATTTTCACGTCAGCTTTTTAATATTAGAGGAGCACTATCAATGGCAAACAGTGGACCAAATACGAATGGTAGTCAATTTTTTATCGTTCAAAATAAGAATCTTACTTCTGGGTTTGAAGCGGAATTGGAAAAAGCAGGTTTTCCTAAAGAAATAATCGCATACTATGTTGAAAATGGTGGAACCCCACATTTAGATTTTAAACATACTGTTTTTGGACAAGTAATAGAAGGAATGGATATTGTCGATGCAATTGCTAACGTTGAAGTTGGAGAGAATGATAAACCAATTGAACCGGTAATTATCGAATCAATTAGCGTGATTGAGTAGCTGGAAAGGGTTGTGTAGATGAAAATACTCGCTATTTTATATTTGTTTTTGTATTTCCCTGAAGATAAAACGGAGTATATACCGGCAGTGTTAACCTTTGTTATATTTGCCATCGGTGCTTTTGTCACATTCGTTATATTTAAAAAAGTTTCAGCACGTGAGGAACAAAGAGCAAAAATATTAGAGGAGAAACACCAAATTAAAGACCCTACTGAGTAAATTTCAGTAGGTTTTTTTTGTATAGGCTGTTATCGCCTTATTTTTTTGTACTATCCAAAAAAATGTTTAAACTAAGCTCATGTGGCATCTTTTCTATTCTAACGATGATGTCAGCGGAATAAATCCATTAGTAGCTTTTCTAATTTAGCTACAAAAGCAAGAAAATTACGCAATAAGCCTTTGTATATTTGGAATGGATAGCGGGAAATATATAAGAAAAATGTGTTTTTGGAGGTAACAATGTATAAAGTACTATTTCCTTTGTTATTTATTTCTGTTTTGACGATAGGTTGTACAGAAGAAAACCCAACAAAGGTAGATGTAGAAATGTATAATGCTGATGGAGATTCACTTGGAACAGCAAAATTTTCAGAGCAAAGCAAAGGTGTAAAAATAGAGCTTGATTTAGAGGGCTTACCTGAAGGCGAGCATGCAATACATATACATGAAACTGGTAAATGTGAACCTCCAGATTTTAAGTCAGCGGGTAATCATTTTAATCCAGAAGATAAAGACCATGGTCTGTTACAGCCTGAAGGCCCACATGCAGGAGACTTACCCAATATTACCGTTAAAGATGATGGAAATGTAAAAGTAGATATTACTGCCCCAGAAGTTACGTTAAAAGAAGATAAAAATTCATTACTTACTATGGAAGGTACAGCGCTCGTTATTCATCAAGATAAGGATGATGGAATGAGTCAGCCAGCAGGGGATGCAGGTGAAAGAATTGCTTGTGGGGTTATTTCTAAAGAGCAAAGCAAAGGTGAAGAAACATCTGATAAAAATGAAAAAGATAAAGAAGAGAAGGAAGAGGAATAAATGGATGATAACTAAGATTGCTGTTTAGTGTTATATTATAAAATTGCTAGTGTGATTAAATGACCACAGTAAGTAGATAAGGAAGCAAAGGTGCCGTGAACACTTAGTTTTTACATACTTGTTACTTAGTGATTTAGGGAACAAAATGAGACAAAAAAGTCATTAATAAATGTTGATATGTAAATCAGGTGGAGAATTTACCCCACCTGATTTTAAAAGAAATACATGAAATAATTGCTTGTAAAATTAAAGGATTTTATAAATGTTTGTTACTTATCCTAGTGCTTTCTTTAGTCTATTTAATCCATCATATAAAGTTTGTTTTGGGCAACCAATGTTCATTCTAACAAATCCATTACCAGCAATACCAAACTTACTGCCTGGTTCCAAAGCTAGTTTACCTTCTACTAATAATTCTCTCTTAAGTTGTTCATCTGTCATGTGTAGATTACGGCAATCTATCCAGATCAAATATGAAGCATCGGGCTTAATCATTTTTAGGCTAGGTAGATGTTGTTTGAGATAACGATCAACAATCATAATATTTTCCTTCAAGTATGCAATCAAGCTCTCTAGCCAAACTTCTCCATAATGATAGGCTGCTTCCATAGCAACCATGCCCAGTGCATTTACTGTATAAAACCCTTGCCTTTGTTGTACTTTTTGAAAAGCTAATCTTAGCTGAGTATTAGGTGTAATAATAGCAGCTGTTTGAAGACCCGCAAGGTTAAATGTTTTACTTGGTGCGATACAAGTAATAGTTCGCTGAGCAAACTTTTCATCAATTGATGCAATTGGAATATGGGTGCCTGCTAAAATAATATCTGAATGAATTTCATCTGAGATAATGGTAATGTTATGTAATGAGCATATTTCACCAAGTTTTGTTAGCTCACCTTTAGTCCAAACTTTTCCACCAGGGTTGTGAGGATTGCATAGAAAGAACAATTTTGTTTGTTTATCAATTAATTGTTCTAGTTTGTCAAAGTTAATTTCGAATTTGCCATCGTCTAAATCAAAAGAATGATAGACTGGAATTCGGTTATTTTTTATGACTAGGTCAAAGAACGGTGGATAGACTGGTGTTTGCATCAAAACCTTATCCCCAGGTTTTGTGTACGCTTCTATGGCAGTTGCCAATGCGGGTACAATACCTGACGAGTAAATTATCCAGCTATCTCGGATATTCCAATGATGCCTATTGTTTACCCATTTTTGAATAGCTTTTTTCGTTGATAGAGGTGGTTCTGAGTAGCCAAAAATACCGTGCTCTACTCTAGACTGTATTGCTTTTAATACTTGTGGGGGTGCCTTGAAATCCATATCTGCAACCCACATTGGCAACACATCATCTACACCAAAAACACGTTTAGTACCATCCCACTTAATAGAATTTGAATGTCTCCGATCAGTGACTTGATCAAAAAAATGATTATCCATGCTCTTCACACCTACCTCTTTTTAGTATACTTCTTTTTAAAAAGGCTCTTTTTGTAAACTCTTTGCTATTGTTTTAAATTAGCACCATAAAAAGTGGTTTTATATGTTAGTCATCGTTGTAAAGATGAAAAGATGCCACGAACGCTAGTTGTGTGCGTGTTTAATTTCTTAGTACGAGCAACAACATTGCTTTTAGAGTATGTAAATATTTATACACCGGTTCAAAGGCATACGAATCATCTTGATTAAGTCAATTAGTTGTTGAACTAAGAACCATTTGCTTAAACAATAGCAGATGAACTTCACTGTTTGAACACAATTTAAATGTATAATGATTGCAAGAACAACTATTAGCTTAAGTATATTTGAACATAGCAGGTTGGATTCTTATTTGACTGATTGACAGATTCCACCTATAACTCATTATACAAACTAAGATTCATTGTTTGAACCCTATATAGGAGTGAAAAATATGTTTCAACGAAAATTATTGATGCTTACTGTTATGCTAATCATTTTACTTGTAGGATGCAGTAACACACAACAATTTAAGCCAATTAACCCTCATCAATCATCTGTACTATCGGTAAATATAAAGGATGCAAGTCTATCTTTTATAGATATTTCTAATAAGGAACAGACTGAGTCTTGGGAAATAAATAGAGCAGTTACAGGAGGGCTGATGTTCCCTGATCAAGATACACTAATGTTATATGGGAAGAATGAAGAAAGTGCTTATTTGTATGAATTATCCACAGGGAAAGAATTAACCCCTTGGAAAACTGGAACAGGAATTGTAAATGGAATTCTTTCCTCTGATAAAAACAGTATTTATCTTGTTGACCAAAATAGAAATTCTATCCGAAAATTTTCTCTAACTGGTGAGGAGCTTAATGAAATAAAAATTGGGAAGCGTCCATTTAGTATGTTTGAATCAAATGATGGAGAAAGAATATATGTCGTTAATATAGATGATACAAGTTTATCCGTCATAGATGCTATTCATAATGTGGTTATCGATACGTTTAACATAAATCCTTTGCCTACTGGAGGACTATTACGAGAAGCGGAAAAAGAATTGTGGCTAGGGGGGCATGGTAATGCAAATAAAATTGAGACGAATATTAGCGTGTTTTCACTAGAATCAGGAAAACTGAAGGAGGAAATTGCAGCTCCAACAATGCCAATATTTTTCTCAGAAACAAAAGAGGGGATTTTTGTCCTCAGTCATGGATCAAGCATGATTCGCAAATTCAATCCAAGTACATATGAAGAGATATCAGCAATAAATGTAGGTGTGAATCCTGTTGAAATGGTTGCAATGAATGATGAGCTTTATATTACCAGCTATGATAGTGATGAGGTGTATGTTATTGACCAAAAAACAATGGAAATAACAAGCACTATCAAAGTAGGCAAAGGGCCATTTCAATTAATTAAAAGAGAAGGTGAACGATGATGACTGAGAAGAAGAAAGTAATGATCGTTGATGATGAAGAGGATATGAGAAACCTTATTCAAATGTATGTTGAGCGCGATAATTTTGAAACATACCATGCATCTGATGGTAATGAGGCATTTAACATACTCGATAAGACTAATATTGATATCATCATTCTTGATGTAATGATGCCTGATATCGATGGCTTTACATTTTGCGAGAAGCTACGTCAAACCTCCAACATACCGATTATCTTTTTAACTGCTAGAGGTGAAGAGTGGGATCGTGTATACGGTTTGAAAATGGGGGCGGATGATTATATTGTAAAGCCCTTTAGTCCAAGTGAATTAATTGCTCGAATTGATGCAGTTTTACGTAGAACAAATCAAGGCATGCATAATGAAGAGGGTTTATTTGTTAAATTTGGCTCATTAGAAATTAACGAAAAAGGTCGCAAAGTGCGCATAAATGGTAGCTCTATTGGGTTAACACTTAAAGAGTTTGATTTATTGTTATTCTTTTGTAAACATCTAGGTCAAGCATTGAGTAGAGAGCAATTATTAGAAGGGGTTTGGGGCTTTGATTATAAGGGTGGTGTAAGAACAGTCGATACACATATTAAAACGCTTAGAATAAAGTTGGGTGAGTTTGGAGATTCGATTAGAACTGTATGGGGTATCGGTTATAAGTTAGAGGTGTGAAAAGATGTTTACAATGATCAGGAATTTGACGTTAGCACATAAAATTTGGATTACTATTAGTCTCGCCATTATTGGGACAATTTTTTTTTCATATATATTATCAAATTATTTTTATGAAAAATACTATGTTGAAAATGTAAGAAAAACGCTTCAAGAAGAAGGCTCTCAACTTGCGACTAATTATAATGGTGGAGAAATAACAGACCAATTTATTGACCAAATTAATTGGTACAACCAAATGTCTGAGCCGGAAGTGTTGCTAATAACAAACCCTCGAGAATTAAGTGCGTGTCTACCGTTTGATATTGATTATGAATCTTATATTGATGAAGAAGATAGAGAGCGACTATTAAGAGGTGAACACATATCCAAAATAGGATATGAACAAAAAATGGGACATCAAATTTTAGGTGTTATCATTCCTCTATTAGATGGAAATAGACTAGAAGGCATTGTTTATTTATATACCCCTTTAGCGAATATTACTGATATGATCAATGATATTACTAACTTATGGATTCCAGTTGCTATTTTATTTGTCATTTTATCCATTCTCATTGGAAGGAAAATTATTACAAAACTGATTAAGCCGCTCAAGCAACTTGAGCAAGCTGCCCAACACATGTCTAAGGGGAATTATACAGAACGAGTAGAAATTACAACAAATGACGAAATCGGTAAGCTTGCACAAGCTTTTAACGATATGGCATGTGCTATTGCAAAAGAGGATGAGCGTAAGAAAGAATTTCTAGCCAATGTTTCCCATGAGTTACGCACACCTATTAGTTATGTAAAAGGTTATAGTGAAGCAATTGTCGATGGCGTCGTAAAAAAACAGGAGGATGTACAGCGATACCTTAAATTGATTCATCGTGAGGCTGCTCGAATGCAACGACTCGTGCATGATTTACTTGACTTATCAAAGCTAGAGAGTAGTGTGTACAACTTAACAAAGGTACCACTAGTATTTTCACAATTAATTGAAGAATCGTTAGCAATTTACGAACCAATTTTGCTTGAAAGTGAAATTTCACTTAACATGATGTTGGATCCAGAAATTATTATTTATGCTGATGAAGATCGTATTGAACAAATCATTCATAACCTTATAGATAATGCTATTCATTATACTGAAAAAGGTGGTAATATTTCAGTTCAGTTAAAGAAAGCAAAAAATAATCAATGTGAGCTAATCATTTCAGATACAGGGATAGGAATGGATGAAAAGCATCTAAATCAATTAGGTGAAAGGTTTTATCGTATAAATAAAGCGCGTACTCGGAAAGATGGAGGAACCGGCCTCGGCTTAGCGATTGTTAAACAAATTGTTGTAGCCCATAATGGAAATATATCATTTTACAGTAAAGTAGGAGAAGGTACTCAAGTTCATATTGCATTTCAGGTATTAACGAATTAATTGCCGAAATGCTATAATAAATAAATTAACAGAAGAAATTCTAACAGTGTATACGTAAAAAAGCGGAGGAGATATGCGTGAAATTATCACAAAAAGAAATTGAGATTCTTGAGGTTCTAGAAGCTGATTGTCGTTTACCTGCGCAAACAATCGCAAAAATGGTTTCTTTGTCAACAGAGGAAGTTGAAGCAAGTATTAAAAAATTAGAAAATTCTAAAGTTATTGTCCAATATGTTCCAATGATAGATTGGAATAAAGTCAACGGTCTCGAAAATGTAACTGCAATGATCGACGTAAAAGTAACTCCTAAGCGTGGGGTTGGTTTTGACGAAGTTGCTGAACGTATATATCGTTATCCGGAAGTGAAATCTGTCTATTTAATGAGTGGAGCGTATGATTTATCAGTCGTCATTGAAGGTCGATCAATGCCAGAGGTCGCCAACTTTGTTTCTGAAAAGTTGTCTACACTTGATTCTGTAATCTCAACGACGACTCATTTTATGTTAAAAAAATATAAACATGATGGTACAGTGTTCGATCAGGATGATAAAGATCAGCGTATCGTGGTGTCACCATGATTCATACAGAAAAATCATTTTTATCAGATACAGTTTTAAGTGTAAAACCATCTGGGATTCGTCGTTTTTTTGATCTAGCTGCTAGTATGGATGGAGTTATTTCATTAGGGGTTGGCGAACCTGATTTTGTGACAGGGTGGAGTATACGTGAGGCGTGTATACTATCATTGGAACAAGGGTATACGTCATATACTGCTAATGCAGGGTTAATTGAACTGAGACAGGAAATAGCATCATATTTAAAGAGCCAATATATGCTCCAGTATAACCCAGATCAAGAGATTCTTGTTACAGTTGGAGCAAGTCAAGCTCTTGATCTTGCTTTAAGAGCTATTGTTAATCAAGGAGATGAAGTGATTGTTGTTGAACCGAGTTTTGTCTCGTATGCACCATTAGTTACATTAGCTGGTGGTAAACCAATCGCTATACAAACAACGGAAACTGATCAATTTAAGCTAAAGCCAGAGCATATTGAAAAAGTGATATCTGAGAAAACTAAAGCGATTATGATTTGCTCACCAAACAATCCTACAGGAGCGGTGTTAACAAAAGAAGAGCTTGAAGCTATAGCAGAAATTGTTGATCAGTACAATTTAGTAGTTATATCAGATGAAATATATTCTGAACTTTCCTACGATGAGCAGCACTATAGTATAGCAAATGTAAATGGCATGAGAGAGCGTACGATTGTAATAAACGGTTTTTCTAAAGGTTTTGCAATGACAGGCTGGCGATTAGGATATGTTGCTGCTCCTGCTGAACTTTTACAGGCTATGCTCAAAATTCATCAGTATTCCATGATGTGTGCACCGACTCCAGTTCAATACGGTGCGATTGAAGCATTAAAAAATGGACGTCAGGATGTTGATGGAATGAAAAAAAGCTATAGACGTCGTCGTAACTACTTTGTGCAATCATTAGTCGATATCGGTCTCGATTGCCATCTACCAGGGGGAGCATTTTATGCATTTCCTTCCATAAAAAGTACTGGGTTGACCTCTGAACAATTTGCTGAAAAATTATTGATACAAGAAAAGGTCGCTGTTGTACCTGGAGATGTGTTTGGTGAGAGCGGAGAAGGGCATATCCGTTGTTCGTATGCTTCATCAATGGAACAATTGCAAGAAGCAATCAAACGTATTAATCGCTTTATAAATAGCTAACTTGGCTGGCTGCATAGCCATTATTAGAAAGTTGTTTCTTATCAATCGTTGTTTTCCTAATTTGATATTAAGGTATTAAATAACAACAAAGGTTGCCAATAGAGCGTAATAAAAAGACAAAACCATTATGGTTTTGTCTGAATATATTTTGTGTAAGATAATAATCGTAGTATGTGTTCAAGTGCGGTTAAAATCTATCGTCATTTTGTTATTTCTGTTCATATTTTATATCATAAAGCATTTGCATCACTTTTAAGAAATCTTCCTCGCTAAATTCTTTTGCTTTACGTAATATGAGCTTTGATTTTTCAGTGCCAACTTCTTTTATAAGGTGTTCAATTTCTTCGTCAAACCCCGAATTTATTTGATAAATTTGTTCTAACAGTTCTGGTGCTGGGATATCTAGTACAGTTGATATTTTTAAAATTGTTTGGGTGTCAGGGAGTTGTGCACCAGATTCATATTTCTCAATCGTACCAGTACCGACACGAATCTTCATAGCCAATTCCCGCTGGCTTAGCTTTTTTTGCATTCTGTACATTTTAATGTTTGATCCGAGTGTACCCATTTTAGCTCCCTCCTAGCACATTCATTTCTTATAAATATTTTACCATGATTGAAAGTAAAAAAATCACTATAAATATGAATATTTAGTGATTAAATGTAGGTGTGATTTTTTTAGGAGTGTAAAGGCTTCAACTTGTTAGGTATATACAAAATATATTAGTTATTGATGAAGGATACGTCTAAAATGGTTTTCTTTGTTATGCTCATATTTTTAGTCCAATTTGCAAATTATAAAAAAATAGATAGAAAATTTGCTTTGAGGTAACTTATTGTTTATGATATAATGTTTAATTGCGTATAAACGAAATAAGAATATCGGTTTAGGAGTGTTTTCATGTCTGAAAAATTTGCAATTGGAAGTGTTGTTGTAGGTAAAGTTACAGGTGTTCAACCTTATGGAGCGTTTGTTGCCTTAGATGAAAATACACAAGGGTTAGTTCATATCTCTGAAATTACTCACGGATATGTCAAAGATATTAATGACCATGTGAAGGTTGGAGACGAAGTTAATGTTAAAGTTCTATCCATTGATGAGGGAGCAGGTAAAATAGGGTTATCTATCCGTGCGACGCAAGAGGCACCTGCTGAAACTGAAAAACCTAAAAAACCTAAAAAACGTCAAATACAAATGCCAGTAACGGAAATGGATGAACAACAAGGCTTTAATACTTTAAAAGAGAAACTTGAAGAATGGATTGAACAGTCTAAGCGAGAAGATTTAATAAAAAAATAAACCCCACATAAGTAAACTTGAGCATCAGTGAATCTTGTGGGAGCTCTATCCATTCGATGAAAGATCCCCTCGTTATTAATGTGGGGATCTTTAGTCATAAAAACAGCTCAGTTCAAATCAAAAAATCGCCTACCTTTTAAGGCGATTTTTTGATTTAACATAAGTTTCATGAAATAAGTGATATCATCTAGTCGTTCTAGGCTCGGTACTTGTTCCAAATTCCTCAGTAGGCTTGAATAATATCCCTAAATTAATGAGGCCTGCAATTCCAACGATACCAAAAATAATTCTTGAAAGAGCGGAACCTTGTCCATTAAAGATTGCTCCAACTAAGTCGAATTGAAAAAATCCAATTAGCCCCCAATTTATAGCCCCAATAATAGTAAAAACAAGTGCGATTCGTTGCATAGTACCCATAATATGTTGCCTCCTTTTTATCTTAATTAATATATATTTTGGCATATATAAGGAAAAATATTCATGATCTTTAATTTTTTTATTTGACTGTTTGCACTTGTATTGGATATACAGGTGTCGTTGGCATCTTTTATTTTTCTCTATACGATGCCATCTTATGTTTTATTTTGTTGTTCTAATTTAATAATACAAGCAACAAAATATACGAAAAGAGCCTTTTTCAACTTCGTTCTCAACTAATAGTTGCTTTTCGTACATAGAAATTAAACACGTATTTCAAGCTAGTTCGTGGCATCTTTTCTTTTCTAATTTATACGATGATACCCATATTTTATTGTCCTAAATTAATCATATAAGCAACAAGTAAACGAAAAGAGCCTTTTTCAACTTCGTTTTCAAACCAATAGTTGTTTTTCGTACATAGAATATAAACACGTATTTCATGCTAGTTCGTGGCATCTTTTCTTTTCTAATTTATACGATGATACCGAATATCTTATTTTATTGTCCTAAATTAATAATATAAGCAACAAAATATACGAAAAGAGCCTTAACTAATAACAATAGCAGCAAAGTTTATGAATAGAGCTTTATAAAAAGATAAGTATAACTGTAGGGGTCAATTCACATATCAGAAGGTGACAAGCTTATTTTAGAGTGAAAACCTTTCACTTTATTTCTGGAAATGCTCGGGCGATTAGTCTTGTCTTGGACTGAGCAGGGAGCTTGCGATTTTGTATTCCTTAAATCATAATGTTAGTGAAAGGAAGGATGTTATGAATAATTTCACGTTTTTTAATCCAACAAAACTAATTTTTGGTAAAGATCAATTAGAACAATTGAAAACAGAAATACCTCAATATGGAAAAAAAGTACTGCTCGTTTATGGTGGGGGAAGTATTAAGCGCAACGGTATTTATGAAAAAGTTACAGCAATTTTCTCGGAAATTGATGCTGAGTTTGTTGAATTAGCAGGAGTTGAACCGAATCCACGTTTATCAACAGTAAGAAAAGGTGTGGAGATTTGTAAGAATGAAGGTATTGAATTTATATTAGCTGTAGGTGGCGGCAGTGTAATTGATTGTTCAAAGGCTATTGCTGCTGGTGCGAAATATGATGGAGATGTATGGGATTTTATGAGTAGAAAAGCAGTTCCTGAAGCTGCATTACCATTAGGAACTGTGTTAACACTTGCTGCAACTGGGTCAGAAATGAACGCAGGTTCTGTAATAACAAATTGGGAAACTCAAGAAAAATATGGCTGGGGAAGTCCTTTAGTATTCCCTAAATTCTCCATTCTTGATCCGACCAATACATTTTCAGTACCTAGAGATCAAACAATTTATGGTATGGTTGATATGATGAGTCATGTATTTGAGCAATATTTTCATAACGTTTCAAATACACCTTTGCAAGATCAAATGTGTGAAGCAGTACTAAAAACTGTCATCGATACAGCTCCGAAACTGCTTGAAGACTTAGAGAGCTACGAGCATAGAGAAACGATATTATACAATGGTACGATTGCCTTAAATGGTATGTTAAGCATGGGTTATCGTGGAGATTGGGCAACTCATAATATTGAGCACGCTGTATCAGCTGTATACGATATTCCACATGCAGGCGGTTTAGCGATTTTATTTCCAAACTGGATGAGACATGTCCTTGATGAAAATGTAGGTAGATTTAAACAATTAGCGATAAGAGTATTTGAAGTAAATCCAGAAGGTAAGAGTGATCGTGAAATCGCATTGGAAGGCATTGATAAACTTAGTGCATTCTGGTCAAGTATTGGCGCACCTTCACGACTTGCGGATTATGACATTGATGATTCGAACCTTGAAGTAATGGCTGAAAAAACTGTTGTTTATGGTGATTTTGGTAATTTTAAAAAGCTAAACAAAGAGAATGTACTAACCATTTTAAAAATGTCACTATAAAATAGTTAGCTAAAAATAATGAGTAGCATAAATAAGTATAGACCAATTACGATTGTAATTGGTCTTTTACTATTGGTTGTATTCGCATTAATTATTGCTATTCGTCTTAGATATTAGCCCACGTATGTTGCTAACGTTCGTGGCATCTTTTCTTCTCTAGAGATTATAGCAATCATATTATAAATATCAGTTACTAAAAGATAGGTAAAAAACAAGTTTCAAAAAAAGTCGTTACTTTTGTACGATCCTTATGCATCTATGTGAATTTGAGCTTTTTTATCTAGTATTATTTGATGAAGTAATTGTAATATTGGTGAGAGTATTATAATGAGCTTTCCTCTCATTAAATGTTGGAAAAGACATAAACATGTATACAACTAGAGCATTTGAAACCTTTTCTTCTTTAAACAATAACTATCGTAAGAGCTCAGTTTACTGTTATAAAAATAGCTGTAAATTTTTTAACAAATACTCATTAGTGTTAGGAGGAAAAAATATGGAGTTTGTCATTTATGCACTGCCAATTATTCTTTTTGTTCTTGGTTTGTATTTCATTGCGGATAATATTGAAACGAGAAGAAGATTAACCTACCCTCTAATTATTGCAAATATTGTACTTGCAATTCATTTATTCTTTCTAACAATAGTTGGTGGATGGGTGATATTAGGTACAGGAATGTTATCGGGTATTATCGTAATCATATGTTGGCTGATTTTTATAATTATGAGCCGTTTTAATAAAAAAGAGAAGCAATTAGAAGAATAGATGGTGAAAGGGTTTTACTAATTTTAGACAAACTCATTTAGCTTAATATAAGGAGAATGAGGTGCCTTCGCTTACTATTTGTAAAGTTAACGCACTTAATCCCTTATAACAAAACGAGTGATTAACATATTATTTGCGTTTATCTAGCTTCAGCACCTTCGTCCTTTCACCAGAAGACCAAAAGCGTCTTCAGTTGAAAATGTTCTAACGCTGTCGAGGTTGAACAGTCGGCTCGGCTTTTCTAGTTATCCAGCTTCAGCTCCTATCCCCTCGAGTCGCTTCACCATTTCACCCGAAGACCAAAAGCGTCTTCAGTTGAAAATGTTCTAACGCTGTCGAGGTTGAACAGTCGGCTCGGCTTTTCTAGTTATCCAGCTTCAGCTCCTATCCCCTCGAGTCGCTTCACCATTTCACCCGAAGGCAAAAAGCGCCTTCAAGTGAAAAGGCTCCAGTGCTTGTCGGGGATAAACAAGGCACTTTCGCTTTTCTAGTTGTCTAGCTACAGTGCCTATCCCCTCGAGTCGCTTCACCATTTCTCATGAAGTCAAAAAGCGACTTCAAGTGAAATGCTTCCAGCGCTTGTCGGGGATAAACAAGGCACTTTCGCTTTTCTTTTTCTCCAGCTTCAGGTACCATCGGCTCGAGGTCATAAGCCAATACGTCAAGGTAAAGTCCAAACCTTCTAGCCGAATCGTCTTATGCTTGTCACCGATAAACAGGCACCTTCCGCTTTTCTATATTGTCTAGCTCCGCCTCCTAACCTCTCGAGACGTTTCACATTTTCATCAGAAGACAAAAAGCGTCTTCAGTTGAAAATGTTCCAACGCTTGTCGAGGTTAAACAGTCGGCTCCACTTTTCTATATTGTCATAAAATATTTTATTTTGGAGACGCTTACATAAGGGTGGTGTTCTTGATTTACTCACAGCCTTTCGCTAAAGTGGTATTTATAAAGATTTATTATTCAGTTTGGAGGTTAACAAGATGTCATATATTAAGTTTGATTATTCAAAAGCATTATCGTTTTTTTCAGAACATGAAATTACATATTTACGTGATGCGGTAAAAGTAGCTCATCATTCTTTGCATGAAAAAACTGGTGCAGGAAATGATTTTTTAGGGTGGGTTGATTTACCTACAGATTATAATAAAGAGGAATTCTCACGCATTCAAAAAAGCGCAGAAAAAATTAAAGGTGATTCTGAAATATTGTTAGTCATCGGAATTGGTGGATCATATTTAGGTGCACGAGCTGCCATTGATATGTTAAATCATTCGTTCTATTCATCGCTATCAAAAGAGCAAAGAACTACACCACAAATTATTTTTGTAGGTAATAATATTAGCTCGTCGTATATGAAAGATGTGATGGACGTATTAGAGGGCAAAGATTTCTCTATTAATGTCATTTCAAAATCTGGTACGACAACTGAGCCAGCTATTGCTTTCCGTATTTTCCGAAAAATGCTTGAAGAAAAATATGGAATTGACGAGGCAAGAAAAAGAATTTATGCTACCACCGATCAAGCTAAAGGTGCATTGAAAACTCTGGCTACTGAAGAAGGATATGAATCATTTATCATTCCTGATGATGTAGGTGGGCGCTATTCAGTACTCACTGCTGTTGGATTATTACCAATCGCAGTTAGTGGTGCTAATATTGAAGAAATGATGCGAGGAGCTCAAGATGCTAGCAACGAATTTTCTAACTCAGAGTTAGAAGAAAACGGTGCTTATCAATATGCAGTTGTTCGGAATGTACTTTACAATAAAGGTAAAACGATAGAAATGTTAATAAATTATGAACCATCGCTTCAATACTTTGCTGAATGGTGGAAGCAGTTGTTTGGTGAAAGTGAAGGGAAGGATCAAAAAGGTATTTTCCCTTCATCAGCAAACTTCTCTACTGATTTACATTCATTAGGACAATATGTCCAAGAAGGTCGTCGTGATTTATTTGAAACGATTCTTCATGTGGAGAAACCTCGTCATGAATTAACGATTGAAGAGGCAAGTAGTGATTTAGATGGCTTAAACTACCTTGCTGGTAAAACAGTCGATTTCGTTAATAAAAAGGCATTTGAAGGTACCATGCTTGCTCACACAGATGGGGGAGTACCAAATTTAACTGTTTCAATTCCAGAGCTTAATGAGTATTCATTCGGTTATTTAGTATACTTCTTTGAAAAAGCTTGCGCCATGAGTGGATATTTATTAGGTGTAAATCCATTTGATCAACCAGGTGTTGAAGCTTACAAAGTAAACATGTTTGCACTATTAGGGAAGCCTGGTTTCGAAGAGAAGAAGGCTGAGCTAGAAAAGCGACTTAATGACTAATGAATTAATGTAATAATTATGAATGAAGCTTGAGGGGATTTTCCTCAAGCTTTTTTATTTTTGTTCAATTATACATATGGATGAATGATATATAGATGGTTAACCTAATACAAGAGTAAGGCTCTTTTTGACAATGTTGTTGCTATTATTACTAAGGCACCAATTCGTGAACTTTATTGCTATTGCAATTACAGCAACATATTATTTAATTCAGTTACATCATTTTAAACAAGCTATGATAAGTTTTTCTAAGTAAGGATAGTGACAACGAACGTGATAACAGCTATGGGGGTTGTCATCTAGTCATAAAAAGCAACAAGCTAATAGAAAACAGCAAAAGCTAAAGGACGTGTTACAAAATGATTGAATTATCATCAAAGATAACGGGTACAACTTTTAAATTATTTAAGTTGGAACAAGAGCTAAAACCTTTAGGTTATGTTATTGGTGGAAATTGGGATTATGATCATGGCTCATTTGATTATAAAATTGCCAACGAGGTCGGCTATCATTTTCTTCGTATTCCTTTTGAAGCTGTCGATGGTCAATTAGATTCAGAAGGAGCAACCGTTGAACTTGGTACCCCATTCTTATTGACACATAAATACCAAGTTGGTTTAGATGATAACGTACATGTTGGAAATGTGAATGCTTCATTTAATCAGTTTTCAGAGCCAGAAGATCCTGATGCAACTGTCCCAACGAAATATGTAGATATGGGGAAGTCCCTCATTAAAGATTTAGAAGAGAGGTTACTTCACTAATCCATTATGACTAACAGTTCGTCTTGTGCCTTAATTAGAAAAGAGTGAGAGGGATTGACATAAGATTCATCTCCTCTTTTGACTCCTATTAATAAAATACGTTTGCAAAGTAAACTGTGGCTAACATCACGGAATGTTTGATTAATTAGGTCTGTTGTCGTTTGTATGTACATGATTTTACTGCCTTTTAAATGATCGAGCATTTTGAGTAATGTGTGGGCCATACCATGTGATAGTAGACTATTAACCATTACATAACTTGATAACTTGGTCGTTTCGACTATCTCATCTGCACCTGCACGTTCAGCGTTGTTCACGTGATGTGATGTTAAGATTTCAACAATACTATATATGTTACAATTCAACCCCTTGATTGCTAAAAGTGTTAGGATAGAATTCATATCTGCAGTTAATTCATCCTTGCTTTGATCAGCAGTAATTAACGCCATAATTGCTGAATTAACATTTGCTTTTTTTAGAGTATCATCCTGTGAAGGGTTTCCTTTTATAAAATGAACATTTTTGTTTGGTAATGGATTGTGCTCTAATGACTCGTCTATTAAGATAATTTCAATCGCTGGCTTAAGTTTTGAAAGGTGAGTGATCGTTTCGTACGCACGACCATTCCAGCCTATAATAATAATTTGATGTTCTCCTTTAAACGAGATTTTTCCCTCCATAAATTCGTTCTCCTTAGCAACTGCTGTAGCCGCAAGAGTAACAAAATATGTTGTAACAAAGCCTGTCCCAGCTAAGATGAGAATAATAGCGACCAGCCTTCCAATCGTAGAAGCTGGAACGAAGTCACCGTAACCAACAGTTGAAGTAGTGATGATTGCCCACCAAATTCCATCAAATATTGTAGGAAATTGGTTTGGTTCAAGTAAATGAATAATTGTACCGAATAGGATAATCATTATAATAATAATGGATAGTATCCTATAAACAACATGCCAACGTAAGTACGATGCTAATAGCCCACCAACTTTCACGGCCTAACCTCCAATCTAAAAGTACACCTCTCAATTTTTTGAAGCCTATAAGTATTTCATTCAGAAGCTGAGTCACGTCATCATGGAGAGAATTTCTCTCATAATATTATTAAGATGATCATTTATATTTTGGTCTCCATACTTTTCCTTTGCTTGTTCAATAGCGGTAATCACATCATCCTCAAAGTCAAGAATTGGCTTGTCTGTCTCTGATTCGTTATATAGAGCAATGATTGAATCAAGCCCTTCATTTAAGCGATCAATCGTATCGCTTAGCACTTGTTTCTCATCATTTGTCATTTTCATTGCTGTTCGCCCTTTCAAATTTAGTCTAGAAAAATAATATGTATGCTAATAGTGTGTTCGATATTTGGACAATTTTGCATAAATTTTTCTTTTTTTTGTAATGATATTGGTGGAGTAAAAATTACAAAAGACTCTTTTCGTAATCGTTGTAATTATTTTTACGACAGTAAAACAGCTAGAAATGGTTTTACTTTAATATTAATTAGATGACATGATTTCTAGTTGTAACGCGTTAATTTCTACGAAAATAAGTCTTTTAAAAAGATGGAGGCATAGTAATGGATATAAAACGAGCGAAACAAATCATTTCATCACCAAATGATATAACTGTTCATTATAACGGCGTGTCTGTTTGGATTGATAGTTGTGATGAGCAAGGGAATGTTGCTACAGTCCATATGAGAGGTAATCATCATGAAAAACGGTCTGTACCGATTGCTGAGTTAGAAGAGGTTTAAACGAATAGGATTCACGCAAAGTGGTGAACTCTCAATGATGAGATTCCCACTTTTTTTGCATAAGTAGGTTTTTGGGGTCTAAGAAATAAAATATGTAAGCATCTAGCATTCGTGGTATTACAAAAGTACGCCGATAAAACTTTACTTATAGCCATAGATAATAGCAAAGCTTACGAAGAGAAGCAAATTAAAACCGTTGTCATCTTGATCATATAAGTTACAATGGTGGTAGGTAAGAAGAATGGAGGTTAGAATCAATGATTAATAAGATTGCAACAGTTGCAGTGTATGTAGATGATCAGCAAAAAGCAAAACACTTTTGGACAGAACAAGTAGGATTTGAAGTAGTGGCAGAATTCCCAATGGGACCAAATGCTAATTGGCTAGAAGTAGCTCCAAAAGGTGCGCAATCTCATTTAGTAATATATCCGAAGGTCATGATGAAAGATTGGAATGAGAAGCAGGCATCCATTGTGTTTGAGTGTGACAATGTACAAGCTACATACGAAATGTTAAAAACAAATGGCGTAGAGTTTTTAGATGAACCGAAAAAAATGGAATGGGGGACATTTGTTCAGTTTAAAGATCTTGATGGTAATGATTTTTTACTTAAAGGGTAGTATCAAATTATTATCTAGCAGTTAAGATAAGTTTAGTAAATTGTTCCATTATTGTCACCGTTGTGATATTCTGAATTTATAGAATATTTCAACAGTAAAGGAGCGCTTTATTTGAAAGAACAGAATTTCAAAAACCATACTCGCTACCATGTACCATACCATTTTATAGGTCTACCAATTATTCTTGCTGCATTAATTGGAGTCATTGTAAATTTAGTGTTTGCTTTATCAGATGGTGAGTCAGTTTGGCCTGCAACATTAATGTTAGTAGGGGTAGTTGGATTAGTGATCACGTTTATTCTCGTTCGAGAGTATATTTTGAAATTACAAGATCGTGTCATTCGAACAGAAGAGAATTTAAGAGCGTATGTGTTAACAGGTAGGTTATTAGATTCTAATTTGACAATCGATCAAATTATTGCGTTACGATTTGCTAGCGACGAAGAATTTCCTACACTTTGTGAGAAAGCCGTAAAAGAAAATTTGAAAAGGAAACAAATTAAGAAGGACATTGTTAATTGGAGAGGGGATTATTTTCGAGCTTAACACTCCAACTCTTATGAACAATAATTAAGTTAACGTACTATTATATTTATGGTGAAATTAGGAGGAGACGATACTCCTCCTAATTTAAAGGAAGGCTTAAAATAGCTAGTTCTTATTGTTCTTATTAAATTCCGACATAAACATGGCTGGTATTAGCTTAAATGTGTCATTGTTTGCCAGTTGTTCCCCAAGAATATCCTCATGCTGCGATAATTGTTTAATTTGATTCATTTCTTTGTGTAAATCTTCCATTTTCTTATCTAATTTAGCAGCGGTATCAGCTGCTTCTTTGAGCTCATTTTTGATTCTTTCTGGAATTTCCTTATTATATTTATAATATATTTTGTGCTCTAAACTTGCCCAGAAATCCATGGCAATCGTACGAATTTGAATTTCTACAGGAACTAGATCTTCTCTATCAGACATGAAGATAGGAATTTGGATAATTAAATGAAGGCTTTGGTAGCCATTTGGTTTTGGATATTCGATATAATCCTTACACTCAATGACTGTTATATCTTTTTGTTGTTCTAGCATGTCTTTTATTTTGTAAATATCAGATATAAAAGAACAAGTAATACGAATTCCTGCAATATCCTTAATGTTTTCGCTTATATAAGGTAGTGAAAGGCCAATACCTTTTCTATCGATCTTCCTTAATATGCTTTCTGGGGACTTCAAGCGAGAGTTAGTATGCTCAATGGGGTTATAGTCGTGTATATATTGAAATTCTTGTTTTAATATATCAATTTTCGTATTCACTTCAGCTAAAGCAAACTTGTAAGACATCATAAAGCGAATTAAATCTTTTTTGAATGATCTCATTTGCTCTATATTATTTTGTGATTTTGCATCCATAGTCGTCGTCCTTTTCGTGTTTTGTACCTATCTGGATAGCTGTTTGTCATTTGGTGATCTTTGTTCTTAAGTATCGATTAATCCATGTAGAAATAATAAATGACAGTTTGTAATATGTCAAAAATGGATGATGTAAAAGGACTGTATAGAAATATTAAAACTAATAATTAGACTCCATATACATTTATATATGGAGTCTAACAAAGCCCTCAAGCAATTTAATTTAATATAGCTATTTTAAGTACGTATTAGAGACGAGTATATCAGAAAGTACTTCAGTTGGGATTTCAAACCATACTATTCCATAGTAAGCAGGGGCAACTGCTGATTCATCAAACGAAATGACTAACTTACCATCGTTGTTTATATAAAATTGTTGGTCAGGTTGAATTTTTTCCCACGGATCTTGTCTTAAATATTGCATGTTGACATCTGGATGTGAAATCCAAAACGTAAGTTCTTCGTTTTCAATCAAGTTTGTCATTTGATTTAAAATATTTTCACTTATCACGTCCACATAGCTTTCATCTTTAAACAGGCTAGGGAGGGTGATTAGTAATTCATTTTCTTTATCAATTGTATCATATTGAATTGTTTGTTGAGCTGATCCTGCGACATCAACAACGATTCTACCTATAGATAAAATTTGTTCATTATCTGTCTTAACTTTATAATCACTGGAAAGAGCGAAATTCCCTCCAGAATCCTTTTCATCTTCCATTTTTGCCATAAAATCATTAAATAGCTGTTGGCTTTCTTCAAGGTATTTTTCATTTAAGGTTGTTTCTAATGAGGAATCTTCCATATCTTGAACGGCAGGTACTTTAATATCTACACTAAATTTTTCATCCGTTACTTCATACTCTCTAAAAGTAAGTACCTTCACTATACTACCAATGATGGGAGTTTCTGATAATGTACTAGCAACTGTTGGATTAATATTAAGGCTAGTTACAAAAAGTATCGTTGCTGCAGCTAATCCAGCGAAATACCACTTTTTCTTTTTCTTCCTACCTTGCTTTAATGCCTTATTAACGACGTCATCTAACTCTTTAGGGACCGGAATGCGATTATACTCTTCTTGTGCTTTGGTAAAGTGTTTTTTCATCTATATTTGCCTCCTCTAAATAATCATCGTCAATTTTTATACGTAATAATTGTAGAGCCTTGTATAAGCGGGATTTGATCGTGCTCACATTCTCATTTAACACATTTGCAACCTGTTCTAATGTTAAGTCTTCAAAATATTTAAGAATGATAATAGTTTTATATTTATCCGGTAAGTACTCGATGATCATTTCCAAATTAAGCTGTTCATAGTTGTCGTATTTGCTTGGACTTATTAACTCCATTGTATGTGTATCAACTACGCTAACTTTTTTCTTCTTCCTTATAAAATCCAAAGAGGTATTAACGACTATACGATAGTACCAACTTTTCAAAGAATTTTTATCTTGGAGAGTATGAATGGATGTTAGGGCTTTCTGTATCGATTCGTGAACAATATCTAATGCATCCTCAGAGTTTTTTACATAACTATAGGCTAACCTATAGCATTTCTGTTTGTGTTCCAAGATGAATTCCGTCAGTTGTTGTTCTGATATTCCTTTTCTCTTGTTCATAACATTCTTCCCTCCTTTGGTGTTTTTTGCCCTATACGATATAGACGTATCAAGGTGGATGAAAAGTTGAATGAAATGAAAAAATTTATTTAAGCTCTCTAATTCTTATAAATGCTAAGACCAAAATGCTGTTTTAGCAAAGCTTGTTGTTTTTCAAAGGGAATAAACACTGATATCTTTTCTTAAGTAGCATAATGACTAATATGATCAAGTCACTCCTGATGGTACTAATTTAGTGAAAAACTTAACAAAGATTTCAAAAGAAGTCTTTAAAAAATCTTCCTAATCGGCAGTTTATAATTCTCAAACTAAATTTGATCGGAGAAGTTACCAAGTATAGAATCAAAGAGCTAATGAGAGGGTTATGAAATGGTGTGTCCTACAAATCGAAGAGAAAGTGGTGGATATTTAAAGAAAAGGCTCTTTTCGTAAACTTTGTTGCTATCAAGACTATTTAAGAAAAGAAATTAATCTTTTTTTGGCAATTGACCTCATTTTAAATGAGAAAAGGTGTCACGAATAGCTGGTTTTTACGTATTTAGTTCTTAGTAGGAAAAGCAACAATCAATGCAAAACAGCCAAAGGAAAAGTGAAGGAGGTTGAGAGAGAAAAGGCGCTGATATAAATGTATCAACGCTTTTGTTCATTCTTTATTTCAACATTTTCCTTAGTGCTTTCTTTCCTAATTTAAATATCATTTTTTTTCCAACTGTCCCTTTGTTAATTGATTTGCTGCTTCTAAGAACTTTAGTTAATCTATACAAATTTTTCCCTGCTTTATAAATGGACATATCGATCCTCCTACAGAGCTTTTAAAATCATTATATTAGACTTGATATTAAATTCCTAGTAACAACATATGAACATAAAAGCTGGTAATGACTAATTGTCTGAAAAGGTGTGTATAGTTGATAAAATGATGATCTATATTGTCTAGTATAATAAGCGACCATGTGCGGAATAATAAGACACAATTCATTGATATCCTCCGTAAAGCCCTGTTTGGTATGAGCAGGGCTCATTTAATTTATTTGCTCAAGTAAATCGACTCACGTCAAATTCAGACAGCTAGAATACATAATGAGCATTCCTGCTTTGCTAATATTAGTATTGTCATATTTTGTAAATGTTAAAATCACATCATTATCACATAATCTTTCTTTCTTCCTTCACACTCCTATCAAACTTTCAACAATTTTATTATTTATCATATATCTACAGTGTTAAACAAGTTATCTATTAAATGAATTTCAAATCTATTCTACAAGATAGGAGGAAAAATAATTTGAGATTATCAACGAAGTCAATAGCTGCTACAGCATTAGCGGCAACTTTAGCTACGAGCACAATCTTGCCAAATTATGCGTTTGCTCAAGCAAATCAAGGCGTAGTTTCTGATGTAACTGCAGAGGATATCATTCTTGCACCTGTTAATATGCAAAAAGTATTAAACGAAATTGCTGCTAGTAAAGTGATTATGGATTCATATAAAACAGCAATATCAACACAAGGAACGATTCAATCAGACATACTTCCAGATTTACCTACCTATCAACAAATTGCTAGAGATCATGCTAGTGATTATACGAATAATTTAAATGAATTATTAATTGATAGGGACCTTGATGTTGTAGATTTTGCTGACGAATTCACTGTTTATTATGATCTTCTTATTGAGGCTTTAGATAGCATTGAAGCTGGGGATGAACAAGCGCGTAATGACTTCAAAGATTTATTAGATTTATTGCAGTCAGATATACAATACTATCGGGACGATGCAAACGATACGATGTATTCATATCAAGTGTATAAAGACGATTTGCAGGAAGATCACTTTAATTTTCAAAATGCAGCTACCACAGCACTGAATACAATTGAATTAGAAGATGAAAAAAGTAAACTGGTTCTTGAACAGCTTCAGGACTTAGGAGTTGAAATTTCTAATGAAAATACAATCTTAACTGGAGAGTATATAGAAGCTGGAGTTGTAGGGCTTGAACTCACGACCTATTTACTAGAAATGGCTGTGGAATTCGAGCTGACCCCAACCCCGATAGGAATTGCTTTAGCTACATTTACGATCATATATGGTGCGGTGAATGGAAATAAGGAATTGCAGGAAAAACAAGAAAAGGTAAAAGAACTGACCGAACAATATAATGATATTGTCCTAGGGTTAAAAGGAATACAAAGTCAAGCTGCAATTTTAGCTGGCATACAGCTACAGCTTAGTAATTTCTATAATGCTAATGATGGTATTATTCAATCAACTAGAAATCTATATAAGGAATGGGATTCCGCTTATGTTGGAATTCAAAACTTAAAAGATAAATTTGAACAGGGTGATATTAGTATTCAAGAAATACGTAATATATTACTTAACGCTAAACAGAGTTGGCAAAACAATGGTGCCCAAGCTAGCTATATTAACAATCAACTTCATTTAAAAAATTCTGTTGAAAATGCTACTACTGGAAGCTGAATTAATTAGAGTAAATTACTTCGCTTTTAAATAACATGTTGTTTTTTGTACTAAAATCTATGATTTTCTTAAGCTATGGCAACGTCTTAATTGATGTAATTAGGTCAAAACAATGTTTACGAAAAGTATGAAAAAAATGATACTAATAAAGGGAGAGGCTTACAATGAAAAAGACAACAAAAGTAGTTACGGCATCTTTACTAGCATTAACAATTGCAGGGAATTCAATCCCATATAATGTATTTGCAGAGGAAGTAGTTACAGTTGAAGATACTCAGCTGCAAGATTCTGAGATGGGAGACAATATTGATTTGTTTCAGAATCGGGCACAACAGTTGATTTCTGATAAACTTGCACTTGATATTTATGCAAACACAATATTAGCACAAGGAACTATTAAACAGATTCAGTTTAATGACGATGATGGGAAACTAGTAACAGTTCCTATTGATATACATCAAGCAACAGCCAAACAAAATGCCTCTTATTGGAGAGATGACCTTGAACCCAAAATGATTAAACTGAACAACGATATAAGGTCTTCTGCTGATGACTTTCAGTACTATTCTGATTATGCGATTGAATATTTAAATTCATCAGATATAGATAGTGCAAAAGAAATGATAGAAGCTATGATTGATGAAACGAATGACAACGTAACAAATGTAAATAACACGATTGAAGACATGAAAGCCTTTAGTACTGACCTTACTAAGGATTCAACAGATTTAAAAAGTGACAAAGACCAACTTGATACATGGCTAGGGAAAAATGGGGAAGATGGTTATGCAATTGATCAATTAAATAAAGATATTGCAAACTTTGAAAAACAGATGGATTCACTTAGACAACAAGAATTAGATGTTGCTCTCGCTTCTGCTGGAGCTGGAGTAGCGTTATGGATAGGAGCAGGGGTAGTGCTAGCTGTTGCGCCTGAAACATCTCCATGGATTATTGGAGGTATGGCTGCTGGTGGGATACTAGCAGTTGGGGGAGGAGTCGGTACATCAGTTGGTGTATATCAATCAAAAATTAATGATGTTAAGCGGGAGTATATCGCAGCAATGGATGAATTAACTGATTTACAAAAACAATCAGCAGGATTTAAAATTGCCGAAGAACAAGTTAGTTTAATGGTTGATAAAATAGACAAGGCGATTGTAGCACTTAATGATGTAAAAGATACGTGGGTTACTTTACAAAATGACTTAGGTTATTTACTTGATCATCTGACAACTGCTGATACTAATGTAGAAGATAAAATCTCAAGAGCTAAAGCAGAGCTTAAGATATCTCAAAGTAAATGGGCAGCTGTTTATGCAGATACAAATTTACTAAACACATTTGGCCAAGCTGTATCTGTTGCTGATCTTGACGCTTACCAATTTGATGCACCAACAAATTTAACAGCAAATAGTAGTAACTCTTCAGTTACTTTAAATTGGGACAAGCCGACTTTTGCTTCAAAAATTAACGGAGATAATATTACGTATGATGTCTCACTTGATGGCGTAGTAAAACAGAGTAAACTAACTAATACAAGTGTTGTATTATCAGGAGATAATGCTCCTTCAGGTGAACACACTTATACAGTTAGGGCATTTGATGGCACAGTTTATTCAGATGTAGCAACAATAACAATTACAAATTAACAATATGAGCTGCCCCGTATACAACTTTAATTGAAAGTAAGGGGCAGCTATAAATTATTCATTGCATGGATAAGCCCAGTTTAAATAGTGAAAAGGAGATAAGGTATATGGAAAATAATCGGTATTACAGCATGTTAGTGTCTCTGAAGTACGGGTTACTTATCGCATGGGTGATCTCCATATCTTTTGTCCGAATGAATGAAATTGTAGGTGTACTTGGTTTATTATTGGCTTTCATTTATGTATTAATTTTGATTTATTTAGTTAAGGATACGAGCCGGAATTTTACAAAGAAGTTTCCTATTATATTCCTTCAATTATTAATTACTATTATCCTTGTTTCTTTTAGTGTATGGAGTCTAGCTAAAATTTATTAATACGTTGATTTGAAAGAGTCCATTTTTACGAAGGGGTGAGGTTGTTGGGGAGAAAGTTTTTTCCATTATTGTTAGTTACATTAGTTCTTTTTAATACAGTGATAACAAATCATTCATATGCTGCTGAGAGTGATACTACTGTAGTAACAAATGCTGAAAATGATATATCTATAGACCCTGTACAAATACAAGATAATGTTAATAATTTGTCTCATATGATTCAACAGGTAGAAGAATATGCACTAGCAATTAAAGAAAAAACGATTGAAGATGAACTAGGTTCAAGTGCTAGTTTTGCAGACCATCAACTAGCCTCTAAAGAGCATGCTGATACATGGTTATACGATATAAATAATCAAATGTATAAGGTTGTTAGTGATGTGGTCGATTATAGCAACGATTTTGAGCAAGCTTATACACAAGTTAAGGAGCTTATTAGTGAACTGAATGATAATGCTGATGCTAGTAATCAGTTAATATCATTACTAACGGAAATGAAAGGTAAAGTTGCTGAGAAACTAGCAACAATTGATGAAGTTCAACCTAAGTTAAATAGTTTTGATGCTGATTTAACGAATGATGTTACTAACTTTACAGATGACTATAATGAGGTAGGCTCGCAAATATCTCATGATCAAAATGAGATTAAAGCACTTCAGAATGAAATAGATGATCTAAATAAGAAAATGAAAGAGAAAACACCTGTTACAACTTGTAACTATTACGGGTGTACCGTAACATATGTACAAAAATATGATAATACTCAATTACAGAAGGACAAAATAAGTGATCAAAATGATATTGACAAATTAAATGATGAAATTAACACATTAAGTAACTTTCAAAATAAAATACAATCTCTGATCGACAAAATAAATACTGTTGCAAATAACCTGACACTTACAAATATTAGGGATGCATGGGTAGTTCTTGATTATAGCTTTGAACAATTAATTAATGTCTTAAATAAGACCGATGTTGATAATCATCAGGCTCTATTAAACCCACAAATGGACATTGCCAACTCTAGATGGAAAGACATAAAGGAAGTTGCTCTCACACTTCAGGAAAGTATGGTTTTTAATGAACCGTATAATAAATTTACGCCCCAATCGATAGATCATTTTCGAAATGTGCTCGTTAATCCAAATGAGTATACGATTGAAGCTGTGGTAACACCCTATGAATTAACAGATTTTGAACGTGTTTTCCAGGCTCATAATGAAAATAATGGAAAGAAAACAACTATATTTTTTAATAGCAATGGTAGGATTTCTTTTGAAGCGGTTGGAAATTCTTATGATAGAATCAACTCTAGCGATGGTGTTGCACAAGTTGGACATCAAATTTTTGTAGCTATGACTTATAGTATGAATGATGATGGACAGCATGTAACTAAAGCTTTTGTTAATGGCGAAAAAATAGGTGAGACAGTTTCATCATCATTATCTTATATTGACGATGTTATGTATATAGGGTCAACCGATGGAAAAACGAATGTCTTTAGTGGATCGTTTAACAACCTGAGCATATCAAATATTGCTCGTACTGAAAATGATATAAAAGCAGATTATGAAAAAGGAATGAGCAAAGATATTAACACCATTGTCTATATGAATTCAGACAATAAACTAGATATTACTTATAATGAAAGTCATCAAACGGATACAGATAGTACAATTGATGTATCAAAGTCACAGAAAGCGGTAAGTTATTATTATGTCGATGCTGTAAAATTTGTTTTTACACCAAAAGATAATAAAGATTTATCTGGAGTTAGCATTAGCTATCGGTTAAATAATGATACTGTGATAAATGAACGTATGCAGCAAATGCCTGATGGGACATGGGTCTATTATGCACCTATAAAAGATGGGGATAGGATAAAATATTCATTTTCTTACGGATTAAACGAAAATGGACTTCAGTACAATGAACATACGGACCAGTATATTTATACTGTTCCTTATAACTCTTATCCTACTGCATAACCTAGATAAAGGAGAAATTGATATTCTAAGTAAAATATAACGCTCCGTTCTTAATTGAGCGGAGTTCTTTTGAATGTTTGTGTATGACATGCTATGTGTTGACGATTTTGTACTCGATAATGGTGGTGTGAATAATCCGCTAGTGAGTTGGTGTCCTTAGCCAAAAATTCACCTTATTACGAAGAGGTTAGTTTGATGTAAAAGCAATAGCTTCTGGAGTACCTCCAACAAGAACGTTTGCAATGATTGAATGAGATTTTGTATCTATAACCGCGACAGTATTTTGCGAATCACACCCAACGTATGCTAAATTCCCATCAGGAGTAAATTCCACAAAACGTTGACTGCTGTCTAATTGGATTGTCGCTATAACTAAATGAGATTGTGAATCTATGACAGTGACTGTTGTGCCACTGAAAGTACCAACATATGCAAAATTTCCATTTGGCGATATAGCAATAATATTTGGTCGGTTATCATTATTTCCTACAGGAATAGTACGGATAACGGATTGAGTCTTTACGTCAATTACTGAAACAGAACCTATATCATTTGAATTTGAATTTACAACATAGGTTAGTTTTCCATCTGGTGTAATAGCTAAACTGGCAGGTTCTATTCCGACGCGTACCGTAGTTATATGAGTTTGCGTTTTCGCATCAATAACAGATACGTTGTTAGATGAAAAGTTTATAACATAAACGAGCTTTCCGTCAGGTGTTATTGCTGCACCAATCGGTCTAGCTCCAACGGCTACATTCGCAATCACTGAATGTGTCTTCGTGTCGATGACCGATACACTACCTATATTAGCATTATTCACTACATAAGCTAACTTCCCATTAGGTGTAAAGGCAAAAGCTTCTGGACGTATATTTACGGGCACAGTTGCAATAACTGAGTGTGTTTTGGTGTCTATAGCTGAAACGATATTTGTCCCACTAATAGTCGCATAGGCGAGCTTTCCATCAGGTGTGAAAGATATAATAACGTTTTGGGAGAAGAAACCAGCAGTACTACCAATTTGGATAGTAGCAATTATGGAATGTGTTTTAATGTCAATGACGGATACTAAACTAACTTCATTAGTTATATCTGTAATTAATACATAAGCAAGCTTTCCGTTCGGAGTGATGTTAATATTAGTTGGAATATTACTTAAAGGGATTGTGGCGATTGTGGAGTGCTTTTTAATATCAATAACAGACACAAAACCTGAGTTTCTAAGGTTATCGTTGTTTACTACATAAGCCAAAACCATCATACTTACCTCCTTTCAAATGTGCAATGCTCATACATGAATATAGATCAAGAGTTAGCCTGGACTGGGAGTAGGATTAGGAATTTCAAAAGGCAAACGGTAGTGTGAGGCGTGTACTTGGTCGTTTTGTATCGGGCTGTGAATAAGAGTTAGATAGACAGGATATACTGATTTACTGGTTGGTAAGAGCCTTTTCGGACTCCCTCCGGAAAAAGCCCCGTTCGTATTGAGTGGGGCGCTATTTTCTGAGAATGCAATCGATTTTTTTATTCCGTTTATGAGATTTTTATTGTTATATGTCAAATTGGGTTGAATGAGATAGCTGTAACACGTCCCTCAGTTTGAATAGTAGCAATAACGGAGTGGGTTCAAAATTAATAAGGTTAATTTATTTTAATCCGGCGTGAATGCGATAGCAACTGGATTAATACCGACAGGAACAGTTGCGATAACTGAATGCGTTTTTACGTCAATGACGGATACAGTTGCAGCGCCATTATTTGCAACATAGGCTAACTTGCCATCAGGTGTAAAAGCGACATCCTGCGGGTCTCTACCTACGTCAACAGTAGCAATGACGGAATGCGTCTTTGTATTGATGACAGAAACATCATTGGTTATACCTCCATTTACAGCGTAAGCAATTTTTCCATTTGGAGAAAATGCGACTTTTAACGGCCCTGCTCCTATATCTACGTTTGCGATTATAGAATGAGTTTTTGTATCAATAACAATTACATTGCCTTGATTAAATTCTGTTACATAAGCATATTTACCGTTCGGTGTAATCGCAATGTTATTATTACCAACAGTAGACGGAGCCCCCACTGTTGTTGGTACTGTTACAATGACGGAGTGTGTCCTTGTATCAATAACAGACACAGAACCTGAGTTTCCATTGTCATCATTGTTTACTACATAAGCCAATACCATTAATCGTACTGCCCCCCTTAAATTTGTTTCTACCAATATATGCAATGTAAGGTCGAAGTGATTTTTGACTCTATATTATTTTCCTATTGTGATCTGTCTAGTCGGTTTGAAACGAGCGACCTTTTCCCATTGGTAACTGTCATTCGTTACAAGACCGTTCGTTTGATGCAATTACGGATAGGGGAGTTAAAGGTGTGTTGTGCCCTCATGCATTTAAACAACGGTTGGACATCCTTGAGGTGGACGTGTATGACGAGTTATTTGAATACTAACCTTCTAATACACTATTTTTCTTTCACTTGTGAGTATTGAAAAAGCCGTACATAATGAGCGGGGTTAATTCGGTGTGAATGCTAAAATAAATGGAACAGAGCCAACTGGAATGGAGGCGATGATAGAGTGCGTTTTAACGTCAATGGCTGTTACAGTGCCCGGGTTATTATTATTCGGGAGATATGCTAATTTTCCATCCGGAGTGAAATTGATAAAAAGACCAGTACCGGATAAAACGTCTGTATCTATGTTAGAAATAATTATGTGTGTTTTCGTATCAATAACACAGATAGCATTAGTAACGTTATTACTTATTACTGATAAATAAGCAAATTTTCCATCGGGTGTTACAGAGACATCAAATACAAAGCCTCCTGTCTGAAGCGTTGCAATTACGCTATGCGTTTTAACATCGATGACTGACACAGTGTTATCAAATATATTAGTGACATAAGCAAGCTTTCCATCTGGTGTAAATGCTACTCTAAACGACATGATTCCAACTGAAATAGAAGCAATAACAGAATGCGTCTTTACATCGATAACTGAAACTGTAGAAGGGTCATTTCCATTAGAGCCAGTTACATAAGCGAGTTTACCATTGGGAGAAAGTTTTGTATCTTGCGGGGTTCCTTCAACATTTATAGTTGCTATAACGGAATGAGTTTTCACGTCAATAACGCATACAGTACTCGGATTTGTCACATAGGCGAGTTTTCCATCAGGAGTAAACGAAATAAAAAATGGGCCATCACCAACCTCCACAGTAGCAACCACACTATGTGTTTTTACATCAATTACCGAAACTACAGTATCTCCACGTCCCGTCACATAAGCAAATTTACCATCAGGTGTAAATTCAACGAAAGCTGGCCTCGCACCTACTTGAACAGAAGAGATAACGCTATGAGTTTTCGTATCAATAACGGAAACAGTCACACCACCACTATTGGTGACATAAGCGATTTTACCGTCCGGTGTGAATGCAACATCTTGAGGATTCATACCGACTGACATTGTAGCAATCACGCTATGAGTTTTCGTATCAATAACCGAGATACTACCACCGTCTATATTTGTTACATAAGCCAGTACCACCGAGCGACCGACCTCCTTTACTAATTCGTATGTTTCAATATATGCTCAAATATTAATCGTGAGTATTAAAAAAGCCCCGTTCATAATTAAACGGGGTAAATTACTAGTTCAGCAAGGCGAAGTTTTCCTTCGCTACATATTATGTATGTTCTAAGACTTGCCTTTGTTTGTATTAATAACTAACAGTAGCAAAATTTTTACTTAAATTCTTTCCGTAAACCACACTTGTGACCTTCTTCCCGTGTTCAATTACGTTTTTACCCCATTCTTAATCATTCGCTCGCTAAATCTCAGATTCATAATGAAAGTCTACGATTAATTGTAAATTTATAGAGCAAAAGATAAAAGTGTCATTTAGATTGACATTGGTACTGTTTTTTACAACTCAATAACTTAAGTAAGTTTTTACGCTTATAGGGCGGACTTGATGTCGGTTGAAGTCGTACGTCCAATCATGGTTATAAATATCGGCATAAAATACCATATTAAACTGTGATTATGGAGGAATAACAATGAGTCAATATAAGAAGGTAACAACGTGTTGCGGGAGTACAATCAAGGAAGGAAAAATGTGTGATTGTCTGTGTCAGTTAATAGTTGATAACTTTAGTATACCTTTTAATGAGTTAGACACAAACGCCACTCAAGAGATATACAACGGTAGAGTAGTAGGGTTCCATGGTAATGCCCAATTAACTATTCAGAATCCTGTAGATGAAGTTGTAATAAATTTTACCTCGAACGGTATTGTTCAGCCTATAACTTTAAACGATAATGATCCAATTAAAGTCTTTTCATTTCAAAATGTAACAAGAGTAGAAGTGATCTGTATAGCGCAAGGAGGATCTGGATGTACAGGTTCAGTTAACTTCCTTGGTATGACAGAAACTTGTAAATAAGTCTACACGACGCACCCGACGCGCGGTACCTCGAACACTTTCGCCTTAAAACGGAAGGTTAATCGTATGCACTATTTTTATTGACGTAGTGGTTGGCGAGTTAGTTGGCATTGAAGTGGACGTATATGGGGATGAATTCAATACTAACCGTCTTTTTCCCACGCCAATAAATCGTCCTCCCTTCCGTTTTAGTGCACGCCAAAAAGCTCGCTGATTGATGAGCGAGCTTATTGAGCTAATAAAATTGCGTTATATTAGTTCGGGGTAAACGCTATAGATCTTATTTCCGTCGCTGGAGGATTAACAATTACAGACGCTACAACTGTATGTGTTTTCACATCAATAACCGAGACAGTGTTATCCCCGCCGATATAAGCGAATTTTCCATTCGGAGTGAATGCTACAAATTGCTGATCGCTTCCTGTTTGGATTGTTGCTATAAGAGAGTTCGTCTTTAGATCAATTACCCCTGTACCATTACTTTGTGTTATTACATAAGCAATTTTTCCATCAGGTGATATCGTAATGTTTCGAGGAAATCCGTCTACACTTACTGTAGCAATCAACGAATGTGTCTTCGTATCAATAACAGACACGTTATTTGAAAATATATTCGAAACATAAAGTGATTTTCCATCAGGAGTAATAGCAGCACTAAATGGTCCGTTTCCCACGTTTATAGAAGCAATAACTGAATGAGTTTTGATATCTATGGCAGTTACAGTCCCTGGAACGCTGTTATTTGTAGCATAAGCGAGTTTTCCATCTGGTGTTAACGTAATATCGTTTTCCAATGTGTTAACTCCTAAATCTATAGTTGCTATTACACTGTGGGTCTTAACATCGAGAACTGATATACTGCCCGGATTTGTGTTGTGTGTGACATATGCGAGTTTTCCATCCGGGGTTATCTTAACATTACTTGGAAAAACACCTACAGTTATAGTTGCTATTACACTGTGGGTCTTCGTGTCAATTACGGACACAGTTCCTGATGTTGAGTTCGTGATATATACAAGTTTTCCATCCGGCGTAATCGCTATATCACTCTGCTGAATGCCGGCAAGAACGGATGCAATTACAGAATGCGTTTTCGTGTCTATCACTGTAACGTTGCTTTGGAAAGTTGTAATACTACTTGTTACATAAGCAAGTTTTCCATCCGGTGTTATGGCGATTTTATCAATCCCATTTTGTTGTACAGGTATATTTGCGATAATCGAATGGGTTTTAGTGTCAATTACAGTAACAGGCGCTAAAAAAGAGAAACTAACCACGTAAGCCAGTACCATATCGTACCGACCTCCTTAATTCGTTCTTACCAATGTATGCGAGCATAAGGTCAAAGTGATTTTTAATAGGTTAGATAATATTAATCCCGTGTGAACGCGATAGCAACTGGATTACTCCCGACAGAAACGGTTGAGATTACCGAATGAGTTTTCGTATCAATTACATTTATAGTGTTTTCGCCCTCGTTACCCACATACACAAAAAGGTTGTTAAGGAATTAACAAAAGCTGTTTTCTACCCCAAACCAATGGTAAGTCATCACTTAAGTCACCGTTGAGTCAATGTACGTAAAAAGCCCGTCATACAAGCGATGACAGGCTTTCCGTTAAGTTTGGCTTATCGTATAATGGAGCATAGCGGGCTCGAACCGCTGACCTCTACACTGCCAGTGTAGCTCAACAGGATTAGATAATCTTCTTTAGTAATAATAAACCCCTTTAAATCAGTGTTTTTATGCTATCTAATCCCATTGAATTTTAAATAATTATAAATATTTTGTTCCCGTTTTTGTTCCCAGTATACCATTATATGCAGACATTAAAAGTTTAATGAATCTAATTTTGTGACAACTTGTTTTTGCATTGAAGGAAGTACATGTGAGTAAGTTTCTAGAGTAATTTTTATATTAGCGTGACCCAATCGTTCTTGAATTACCTTAGGATTTTCTCCAAGTTTTAACAAAATAGTAGCGTGTGTATGCCGAAGATCGTGGAAGCGAATAGGTGTGACTTTAGCTTCTTCAATAAGTGGCTTAAATGATCTATTTAATATATTTGATGGGTTATATTGTGTTCCTATTGTTGTACAAATAACTAAGTCATTATCTATATAGGCTTGTCCATGTGATTCTTTCTCGGAGTCAATTTGCTTTTTAAGATCTAATAGCTTTTGGATAGTCCTATCATGTATGTCAATGGTTCTATTTCCTGCCTCTGTTTTAGCTCCAGAGTAAAATTCTTTTCCACTGTGTGATAATACTTGATTGACAGTGACAGTGTACTTTTTAAAATCTATATCTTTCCACCTTAATCCTAACAGTTCCCCTTGTCGCATTCCTGTCATTAGGGCAAGGTAATATAACATGTATAATCTATCACCTTCGGCTACACATAGAAATTTCTCAATCTCATCCTCATCCCAGACCTTCATTTCATTTCCTTTACTTTTTGGCAATGTTGCTTTCCTGGCTATATTCTTTGTAACTAAACCACTGTCAACAGCGTATTCTAAAGAGGCTTTAATTACATCAACTGCTCTTTTAATAGTACTAGGAGCATATCCTATTTTCTCACCTCGTGGATGATTGTGCATTTTATTAATAAAATTATCTATATGAACTAGTTTCAAATTACCAAGTGTCACTTTGTCATCAAACATTGGGATGATGTAAGTATCAATATATCTTCTTGTGGTTTCGGCACTTCTCGGTATGCTTTTCTGTTTGATTTCAAACCAATCATTAATATAGTTAATAAATATTTCATTTGATGGCTCTACATAAGTACCCTTATTCACTTCATTTTCAGCAGCGATTAAAGCAGCTTTAGCTTCCCCTTTAGTCTTAAATCCTCTTTTCTTTTTTTGTCTCCTCTTACCGTTTTCATCATAAATAGATAGCATATAGTACCATTTTTTTGATTGCGGATCTTTATGGACAGAGCCAGCCATGCACATACTCCTTCCTATTTATAATTCATTTATTACCTTTTTTCGTCGTGGCTTTCCAAATGCCATATTTTCATTATGAACTCTATTTTCTTCTTCATATAATATATTTAAAACTCTTGTAAGCCCCTTGTTGTCTAATGAAGATATATTTTCTGAAAAAAATTTAATCATAAATCTATATAAAGGTAATTTTGTTCTCATTTCATTGAATGTTTTGCTTAAACCGTCTATGAGTTCAAAGGCATTGCTTATATCATCTTCTTGCATATTTCTCAATACATCATTGATGGTTTTCAAATTTTTATCGATAACATCATATACAAGGTCACTACTGTCTGATGAAGATGAGTCATCATTTGTTCCTGCTGTCTCCATCTGAATTCCATACTCTTCTTGAAGCTGATTATGATACTCAACTTCTTTTTCCATGTGCTTTAAATCCTCTTCAGTTGGATTCATTCGTGCTATCATCATTGCTTCTTCATGAGCTAATCTTTCAGGAGAAAGAATACCAAAATGTTCTAAGTAGTCCTCAATTTTCTTCTCTTCAGTGCCTATAATCTTGAATATATTATATAGTGTGCTATAATCAGGGTTTTTATTTCGACCATTTTCAATATGACTTATGTATGCATCACTTTTACCAACTTTTTTAGACAATTCAATAGAGTTTATTTTTTTACTTTTTCTCATTATTTTTATGAAATCGCCTATATTTCCGTCAAAATCAAGTACATATCTTTGCATGATTAATTCACCTCTCTGCGTGAATATTAACATATAGTAACCTATATTTCAAATATCTTCTATATTAAATATATAATATATAAAATTAAATTCAAAAAATATACAACACTATATTGAATTTGATTATAGTTCATGATATTATTTGATTAACACATAGAAGGGAGGGGATTAAATGAGTGCAGATATTCATGAAAAGGATGTACTAGATGTAGAAGATATTCAGAAATATCTTGGTATTAGTCGTAATTCAGCATACAATCTGGTTGCATCAGGAGAACTATATGCAGTAAAAGTTGGTCGCAGATGGAAAATTTCCAAAAATGTTTTACTTAATTGGCTTAATGGCAACAAGTAATTAAATAGTTTAATAGCTTAATAGAAGTCCATAACATAGTTTCATAAGGAGAAACACTATGCAGATAGTAAACTTACAATCTCATAAACATCAAAAACAATACGTAGACTACTACAAGCAAGGGAATTTAGTCCTTGCGAATGATACACAACCTCACCAAAGAAAAGATCTTCATAATACATATACTTCAGCATGGATCAGACTTCTCAGCCAAAATATTAATAAGAAATAATTACATAATAAGTTTTTAAGAGAGCTCTATACATAACAATACATGCTTTGTGCATATTACAAGGCATGTTATATTTCTATATTTTAATAGATTAGGAGGTAAAGTGTTACTTAATGACAGGTTGGCAATTTAAAGATTTATTAAAGCAACAAGGCTATACAAACGCTTATGTAGCTAAGGAAATAGGTGTGTCAGCGTCAACACTGGGTAGGTTTTTAAATGGCGAAGTGGAGCTTAACAAGTCCAAGTATTATCGTTTATGTAGTTTTCTTGGGTTAGATTTATGGTATTAACGTGAAGTATGTAAAAAAGTCAAGAACACCCAGGCTTGAATTATATAAAGGAGGTGATTAACAACTGAGGGTTAGCGAACTTGTAACACTTGAAGAAATAAAGAAATGGAAACCAGGAGAAATCATAACAATAAAAGCTGGGACTGGCGCAGGTAAAAGTTACTTTATAAAAAATAACCTGTACGCAATAGCTAAAAAGAATGATCAAAAAATCCTCATGCTTTTACATAGAAAAAATTGTCTAGATCAGTTTCAACTTGAAATTGAAAATGATAATAAAACAGATGTAATTTCCCTCAAGACATATCAACATATTGAAACATTGGTAAAACATAATCAGTTATTTCAATTCAGTGAATATGACTACATAATTTGTGACGAATTTCATTACTTCATGTCCGATGCAGGATTTAATAAAACTACAGATATGTCACTCAATGCAATATTATCACAAAACAACCACATTAGAATTTTTATGAGCGCAACTGGTGATTATATGGAAAAATACATAATTAATTACAAGGAATTAGAAACGATAAGTTATGAGTTACCGATTAATTTTAAGTTTATTGAAGAACTTACCTTTTACAACAAAGACAGTACCCTAGATGCATTTATACGTGAAGCAGTTGAAACTAAAAAAAAGGCCATTTTATTTATTCAATCAGTAGAAAAAGCATATGGATTGTATAGTAAATACAAAGAACATTGCATTTTTAATTGTAGTAGAAACAATGATAAATTCTATAAATATGTTGATAGTGAAAAGATTGAATCAATACTTAAAAATGAAAAATTTGATGAATTGATTTTAATTACCACAACTTGTATGGATGCTGGAGTGAATATAAAAGATAAAGAGCTATTACATATAGTATGTGATGTGAAAGATACAGGAACCCTTATTCAGTGTATAGGAAGAAAAAGGTTGGAAGATGAGGAAGACCATTTGTATTTATACATAAAAACAATTACTAATCAAGAACTTGCACGTACAAAAACTAAATTAACAAAGAGATTAGAAATGGCACGTTTTTTAAGAAAGAATGGAGTCAAAGAGTACATAAGAAAATATCAACGGGATATAGATTATTCTCACATAGTATATGATGAAACCGTAGAAGAGAAAGATAAGGGTACGAAAAAAATTAATGATTTAATTTACATGAAGTGTGTGATTGATTCAAGTGAGATTGATTTGATTCAGGAATATGGTGGGTTTGGATATTGTAAATATATAGCTAGAAAATTTGGTGCTTATAATGAAATTGGATACACATATAGAATAATCGAAGAAGAGGATAGAAATGTTGAGTTAGAAAAGTACTTAGGAGATATGGTCGGTAATGTGATGCTTCAAGTAAAAGATAGGAAGGAGTTAATCGAGAAAGTAAACGTTAGAGATGGTAATAACAATAGGTTACTTAAACACATAGATACTCTAAACAGTAAATTGAGGGAAATTGGGTTGGATTACATAATAGAACAATTTCAAACAAGCAGAAATGTGGATGGTAAAAAGAAGAATTTTAAGTCTGCTTGGAGAATTAGGAGATTGTGTGATTATTAATTTCTACCACCCAAAAATGCATGTTACCTATATAGAGCTTTATGCAAAAAAGGGTGGTAATTTATATAGAATATTAAATTTTACATAGTAATAAGTCTATTAATTTGATATTTAAGGATAGGTAAAAAAATAATATAAGGCGTTGAAGGGGGGGGGGGGAACGAACGCAAAAAGTTAAAAATTATGGAATGAAGCGTATGCGGAATGGAGTAATTATTAACTAGCGTTTCCCCCGCGGTTTGTTAAGATAGTCAAACTCATGTGTAACTCTTAACTGCGAGGATATAGACTTCCCTTTCGGTCAGTCTTCTCACCCAGAAAGAAAAACGCTTTCTGTGCTCGGTATATTAAGAAATTAATCATATATAAAGGAGAAATATTTATTGACAAATAATAATGTATATATTCGTAGTATTGAAGGTTCAGATATATATAGTCATATGATTAGGGATAAGGTACTTAAATCAGAATATAATGGCATGATCCCTTACAGCCTAGAACTAATCAAACTACTCAAAGAAGGTCTTACAGTACATATAGTTAAGCATAGTGATAAGCAATTTTCAGATGATATTATTAATGTGAAATTTAATCAAAGAGTACGGTCGGGTGAAGAAATACTTAAAATATTATCTGAAAAGGTATATAAAATTAATGACCAATTATCTAATCTGGATGAACAATCCGAGGAAAAAAGGGTTAAGTTAGCTAATTATAATAATAAAATAAATACATATATGAAGGTTATACAATTTGAAATAGACATGGATAAATGGAAAGAAGTCAAAAATGACAAACTGAGGGAGTATCTATACTTAAATGGATTTACCATTACAACTGTAAATGATAAAACAGGAGAAGTTACAACTGATAAATATGTAGTGTATAAGAGATCCAGTAGCAAAAGTCGAACTGGTCAGTGCTTATTTATCAAAGAGGACTTATACAATGAAATGATTAATTGGAGTAGGATGTATTTGTCATTTGATAAAGAGAGTAAGTTTGATTATGCAAGTCTGTTAGCATATGAATCACTAGTTGGTAGTTCATTGGAAGATACTATAAAAATTAACCCTAATAACATGCTTATAGTTGATGATGTAGAAAGTAGATTTAATCAATTGTGTAATGTGGTTCGTAAGGGTGAAGATGGCTTTTTGGATAGCATTACTGAAAATACGCAAGTGAAAAATAGTCTTTTTGATGGAGAATCATTGTTAGATAGTGAATACTTTGCAGAAGGACAATCAATGAAATTGCTTCGGAATCACATGTTCAAGTCAGCAGCATTCAATTGTAATATTCAAAAGTTCTTACGTGATTATTGTCCAGAAGGTGTTAACTATGATAATTGGAAAATTGATAATATGTTCGGTGAGTCAATGTTAGCCAAAGACATACAGTTTATTTTTACTCCATCTTCATTAAAGGCATTGAAGTTTAGTGATGTTTTAGATTCAAAGCAAGATATGTGGAACTACTGGAAGCGACTAGTTAGTGATGAGGATTCAATGTTCGGTGTTTGTAAGCATGAAAAGAAATCAAAACGTGGAGTAGATGACAACGGAGATATTCTTCAACAGACCTCATATCAAATGTTAAATTGTTTGCCTATGGAAGGGGAAGACATAACTAAATTAACTGTATTTGAAAAGGAATATATACATAAGCTTAAATCTGATGATGACTTTTTCATTCAGCATATAACTCAAAGTGCTAATAGTATTAATAGTAACTTGATGTTTGTTGATTTATATAATAGGAATGACCAGATTGTTAATACAAAGCTATTCAGAGACTTCAGGAAAGCTGAGATTAATAAATATGTTACTCATGTAAAGAATGGGAAAGTTAGGCTAAAAGGTGATTATTGTGTGCTATTGGGAAATCCGATGGAATTTTTATATCATGCCATTGGTCAATTTGATGTTGAAGATATACATAATTTAAGTCTAACAGGTAATGAAATATATACCACACTTCATGAGTTTGAAAAGGAGTTAGTAGGCTTTAGGAATCCAAATACAAGTCCATCAAATGTACTTATAGCTAAAAATAAGTATGTTAAGGAGATAAAAGACTACTTTAATTTAACCGACAATGTGGTCTGTGTGAATGCTATTAAATTTGCACTCCAGGACATATTATCTGGTTGTGATTATGACAGTGATACCTGTTTATTGTTTGATGATGTTAACCTTTTAGGAATTGCAAAACAGTGTCCAGATAATTATCTAGTTTGCATCAATGATGTGGAGAGTGAGCCGAAAAAGTATAAGATGAATAACGAGAATATGAGTATCATTGATAATCAACTTGCAACAAGTCAAAAGAAAATAGGACAAGTAGTGAATATAGGTCAATTGTGTATGTCTATTTATTGGGATATGTTGAAAAAAGGAGAGAGTGAGAACGTATTAAATAAGCTAATGAAAAAGGTTGATGTGATGACCGTTTTAAGCTGTATTTGTATCGACTTAGCTAAAAAGTTTTATGACACCGATATTGAAAATGAAGTAAGAAATGTTGCTAAAATTCCTGAGTTGAAGAGGGAAAAGCCTTTGTTTTGGCAATATGTAAGTAAAAGCGAAACAATTAGAGATCGAGTGATAAAGTATGATTGTCCTATGGATTATTTAATAATAGATATGAGTGATTTGAAATACGGAGAGAAACGAGAAGATGTTAGATTACTTGATTTGGTTGTTAAACAGAACATAATAAAGGCTGATCGGAAGCAAAAAGCAAAAATATTAAATTACGTTGAAGTAATGAATAGAGATATAAAGGGGATATATGCAAAAGTTACAGATGAGAATGAAAGGAATAATATACTCGATAATAAAGTTAAGTATTTTAATTATCGGATGCAAAAGTTAACCGTCAAGCCAAATACAATGTATGCGTTGCTGAGAGAAGCAATAAATAACAAAAGCCACATGACAACAAAGTTAATGAATGTCCTTTATACAACACAACGACAAACATTTCTAAATGCATTTATACACAACAAAAAAGTCCACACTAATTCTACTCGAACCGTTGATATGACAGCATCTTAAAGGTTTGCTATATAGAAGGAAGGGATACTATCTTACACCCAATAGAGTATTTCTTCCTCATACTTTATTATTTTTTCTATTTTAAAATAAAAATATCCAATTAAATCATATCATTATGATTATTACAACTCAAGTGTTGATTTTCACATTGCATAAATCAGCTAAACAATTAGATGATTTGTGGAGTATGAAAATGCTTCTACAATTCGAGAATCGTATTGTATCTCCTAATATGTAATTAATTTTTATTAGCATGACTAAAATGTTGTGCTAACTTTTTTTAGTTTATTATGCTTAATTATTTCGATAAATAAAATATAACGAGAAAGTGAGGGTTGATGATGACAAGGGATGAGCGCTTGCAATTATTAGTTGAAATAAAAAAGAAAGAATTAACATTGAAAAAAATTGCTGCTGAAATGGGTGTAACAGCACCATTATTAAGTCAGTTTTTAAATTATAAATGTAATATGTCTGATGAAAATATTTCGAAGTTTAAACAGATTGTAAATGATGCTAAAGAGTATAAGTGGGTAAAGGTTGTAGTTGAATAAGTAGTGTGCATAGAGATAGGAAAGCGCAAAATTGCGCTCTCTGTTCATTTATGAGAAATATATCTGAAAGGGTTGATTTATTATGAATCCAAATATGAGTCGTATGGATGTTGAGGATGCTATATATAAGCAATCAAGACGTGCGAATGATAATTTATATAAAGGATTGGCAAACTTCTTATATAGATTTGAAGATGATTTTAGAAACATGTTAGAGAGATTAGAACGCATTGAATTGATGTTGCAGCAGGACAATGATAGTAAGGGTATTAACATTGATATAAAGGCTAATAAGCTATTTAAGAGCATGTCAGATAATGAGAAACAGGAGTTAGTTGAGAAGTTGAAGATGGCGATGGTTGGTAGTTATGAATTGAAATAGAAGGAAATATGAAAACCTTTGTTGAATATTTAATTTGGTTTATTACTTAAAAAGGAGTGAGTCGATGGTGCTTGAACAAATCGAAAAGAACGTGTTATTAGCTTTATATAAAGCTGATTATGAGGGGGGAGATAGGCCAAATCCTGTTAATCTAGGTTTTGAAGGATATGGAAATGAAATAAAGCAACATGCAACATACCATCTTGAAAAATTGAAGGATTTAAATTTGGTTCGATTTGATGGTTCTCCTTTTACTACTGGTGGTCGTAAGCATAGTGAATATAAGAACAACACAGTGTTAATTCTTTGGGAAAAAATTCATATAACTCAAACAGGAGTTAGCCTTCTTGAGAAGGAATAGCTAATTAACTAAAACATCCCAGTTGGGGTGTTTTAATTTTGTGGATATTGTTAATAAGTTGTGGATAAATATGATGGTTTGTTTATTTTTATACATATTACCTTTGAATTTTATAGGCGGAAAATTTCGGCTCATTAAATGAGTGGGGTTTTGTTGCAGGAAAAAATCTCCTTTTGTCGAATTGTAGATGGTGAAAGGAGATAACTAAATGACTGATCAAAAACAAAAATGCTTTGTTATTACTCCATTAGGCTCTGATGATTCACCAATAAGAAGACATGCTGATGGTGTGATTGATGCTGCAATAGAACCTGTATTAGCTAAATTAGGATTTGAAGTTACTGTAGCTCATAGAATGAGTGAAGGAGGTTCAATAACGAATCAAGTCATCCAGAATATAATTGATTCTGAACTAGTTGTTGCGAATTTAACAAATTTAAACCCTAATGTAATGTACGAATTAGCAATACGACATGCTATTAGAAAGCCAATTGTTCAAATATGTGAAAGAGGTACTTCACTTCCTTTTGATATCAGTGAACAAAGGACGATTTTTTATACTAATGATATGCAAGGGACGGTTGAATTAAAGGAAAATTTTGAATTAATGGTATCTAAAGCAATTGAAGATGAAAAGCCAGATAATCCAATATTTAGAGCTATACAAAGTGAAGCAATCATTAATAGTACCAGTATTGAGATAACTAATGCTGAAAAGTATTTGGTTAAAAAAATGGATGGATTAGAAAGTAAAATAATGAAGGCTATCAATGGTAGGGGTAACAAGGTTTATGCTGATAAGGATGAATTAATTACAAAGAACGCCGATGAAAACATGAATAGCTACTTTATGCAATTAGAAAAAACACGAGTAGAAAAGGAATCAGAATTGTATCAAAAAGTAGCATCGATAATAACAGATTTAAACAAGGAAGATGGTGGGTTTTCTACGATGGAAGTTACAAAAATTTTAAAAGACAAAGGTTATAATGTAAATATAGATAGGGTTAGTCAAGTAATTAAGCATATTATGGCAGGGAGATACTCACCACAATAATTTGATTATGCTCTTTTTCATCGTTAAAGAGAGGGATTAAATATCGGAACCAACAATAACAGTCAGTGACTGTGAGGTATAAGCTCAGTTTTTTGTAATGATACAATACTAATTGATTAATAACAACAAAGTCTATCCATTGGAATAGGCTTTTTATTATGGGGAGGAACTAACATGATCAAAATTATCATGAACAATGGCAAAGAGTATTTTGTTGATGCTCATATAGGTGATATAAGGGATTATTCAGTGAATAAGTTTGATGCGATAGTTAATAAATGGTTACGCATTAGTGATGATGTGATGGTAAATACAGCTAATATATGTAGCGTTGAGGATGTAGCAAGTTAGACGACTATTTAGGTGGTCTTTTTTTATTTGAATTAATATTATATGAGGGGATTCACGAATGCATATAACTCATTATTACTGTGATAGTTGTAAGGAAGAGGTGGAAAACGATAGATATTTAACGCCTATTAAGCTTTCTGTGGTTTATCCAGGTCATACTTATGATGCGCAAAAACATGTATGTAAAAGTTGTTTAGGTAGCATCGAGTTTGAGAGTGGTAGTAAATATTCGTATTTTGGTGACTATCTTAGAGATCGCTTTTTTAATATTGTAAACAAAGTGTTTGGGGAGAAGTAGTAAAACGATAACTAGGAGGAATTATTTAATGAGTAGAATGGGGATTTAATTGCCGATTCAAACAGTTAAATGTGAGATTTGCCCATATGAATTTAGAGCAGCTAAGATACATAAACCTTTCGTTGGAATGTATAAGGGAAAGCTTGTATTTCATTGGTATTATCCTTGTGTACAGTGTGGTTATAAGCATACGGTGATGTACTACAATGAGTATATTAATCATTATTACGACAAGGTGATGAGTTTGAAGTTCGACCTGATTATGCATAGGAATGATGAGTGTAAGGTTAAGCAACTCGAGAAAGAATGTGAGGTTGCTGTGAGGGAGTTGGATAGGGTTCATGAAGAGGTTAGACGTGAGTTGATTATAGATTGATGAGTTATTGTTAAGTTGACTTCTAAAACAATAGTTTGGTTTGGTCTATAAAAATATCCACTTTATTGTACAAGAGCACATTTAATTTACAACATCTCACTATTCATTTAATAGATTCATATCCTGTACAAACAATACTGCGTGAATTTATTGTAGGTTAAGGGAGTGAATTATAATAGCACATTATAAATCCCAACATCAACAGAAAAAAGTACTGAAAACTAAACAAAGTAAATGTAAATCACAATCAAAATGCTGCCATAATCCATGTAATAAACTCAACATTACTATTGAAGTACCTGATGAAATTATATGTGAAGGTACGGTTAGTGGAACGGTCACTAAATCTTGCGGAAACAGAATTAGTGGTACAGAGGTATTTTTTGAGAGTGATCCTTCTATAGTTACATTTGAACCCAATCCAGCAATTATTGACTTGAAAGGCGCCTTTGAAACTACTGCAATTGTTAATCAAGGTGTTAATACACCAGTAGCTATCACTACCACAACAGTAGCAAAGGGTAAAAAGGCTATTGCATGTGCTGAAACAAAAGTAACTTGCCAAATGTTATATGAAATAGTTGAGATATGTGTAAATAGTTTATCCACAGTTAGTAGTTGTACTGACTTTTCTATAGGTGATACAGTTTGCATTCCATGTAAAAATGATGGTTGTCCAAATGATCAGGTAGTAGCTGAATGTAATGAGTGTGCTATGTTCTTACAGTTGATAGAAGATACATGTCAACCTTGTCCTGAGGGTGCAAAACGTTTGCCTCCAGAATGCAGTTGTAGGACTGTTAAGTTTGAGATCTTTGGAGATGAAGCACCGTGGGTACTGGTGAGTCCTCCTGTATTGTGCCCAGGTCAAAAATTCAATTATGAATTGTACACTAAAATGACACTAGATTCACAATTTGGATCTTCAGGATTCATTGCCTTGGACGCCCTAGAAGGAAATTTGATGAGCAATAATGCTGAAGTGAGTATTGAAAATATTAATAGTTCAACTCTTCCACCAGGCACATTTTTAACCTTTATTGTCCCTGATGGGCAGCAAATTTTTGCAGTATTTGATGATTATTTTTTTGAGATTGAAAATTTTGACCCCCAACGTATACGTTCATTGAATTTTTGTCCAACACTGGTTTTTAACTCTTGGGTCAAGAAGGGTGCAATGATAGGTGAAGTGGTGATTTTTGGTATTGAAGCATTTGGGTTTGTAAATATTGCTAATGGTACAACAGCATTTATTAACGGTTTAACTTTCAATGGCCCCTTGATAGATAATTATCGAGTTGATATTTCAATCCAAACAACCATCGTTAGTCCAGATGATCTATGTTGCAAGTGAGACGTCCATATGGCGTCTTTTACATAGCTTGACAGTATAGAAGACAACGAATAATAAGAATTAAATTCACAATATAAGTTTGATGTAGTTTTAAAAGCATTACAAATTAATAGAGATACTTACTATTCTTCAATGTTAGAAACTACAAACAAATCTTTACAGTGTCAATAATTTTATACACTAAATAGGAGGTGATTGTATTGGCTAGAAAACCATTACATGAAAAGCAACTAAAAGTGATTGAGGAATTAGTTACTGGTGATAAAAGTATCACACAAATATGTGAAGAGTGCGAAGTTGGTAGGCGAACCTATTACGATTGGAAACGTGATAATGAGCTGTTTAACCAAACCTTACAGGAGGCTCTTGATCTCAAACATAAGATAGCAAAACAGAACATCAAAAGTAAGACTGAACATTATATAAAGCTATTAGAACGAGTTGCAGAAAAGGGACAAAATGAGAATGCTAAAGTAAATGCTATTGGTAAGATTATTAGTCTTGGTGGTTTAGAAGATGAGGATAATGACAACGGTAAGAAAGATGAATCCAAGTCTAAAAATAAGCTTATTGAAATGTTGAAGGCTAAGAAGGATAAGGAGTAATTTGATTGCATAATAATTAATTAACCTGTATGAATTAATTGCATAACTGTGTATTTTACATTCATTTTTAGTTTACATAATGTTTACTATAGGAAGCAAAGACTTTCGGTAATTGTTGATATGACAGTGTTTTTGAAGATGTGTAATTTATCGTTTATGCATAGTTTTATACATCCTTATCATATCAACATTTATAAAGTGATGTAGATTAGTATTATCCAACATTTTTGTATAAATAACGAGCTTAGTTGAATGAGTCAAATGAATAAAAACATGTATAAAAGTCTCTCTAATTTAGGAGGCTTATTTGAGTTTGCTATCCCCTCCTACCATTTAGTTTAGGGGGTCGGAAATTTGGCCTACTAGGTTACAAAAAAATTCGTGATATGTTGAAAACTTTTGAATTAGAAATGTGGTGAATAAATGAATGATCAACAATTGAAACTTCTATACCACTATCTTCATAAACATTTTGATGATGACGAAATAGAAGATTTATTAAATAACCATCCCTTAACTGGTGAAAATGGACTTAGACGAATGCTAGGTGAAATTGATCCAATGTATTTCTGTAAAGCTTACATACCATCAGAATTCACAAAGGAATTTGGGGAGTATGCAAAGGAAATACTTACAACTCTAAAAGATTCCATTGAATCAGATCGACAAGAAAATGTTTGTGTAATATGCCCTCGTGAGCATGGAAAGTCTACAATGTCCTCTGTTGCTACTCCTGTATATTCAGCACTGTACGATAAGAAAAAATTTATCTTATTCATTTCAGCAAATGCGGACACAGCCCAAAACTTCTTAGCTAAAGTTAAACGGACATTAGAAAATGCTGAAATCACTGAGGATTTTGGTAAGCAACGAGATAAAAAGAGAACTTGGAATGCAGATGAAATTGAAACATCTAACGGTGTTTGGATTGCTTGTAGTGGTTGGAAAGCTGGTATTCGAGGAATGAATAAGCCTGATGTTGGTAGACCAGATCTAATTTGCCTAGATGATTTAGAAGATAAGGATACAATTGCTTCTGATTCATTAAGGAAAAAATTAGAGGGTGCATTTAGAGATGAAATAGGTCGATTAGGTACTCACACGACTGACATGTTTTATATTGGTACTCTTTTAGCAGAAGATAGCTTATTAGCTAAAGTAATGAATGAACCATCTTGGGATACATTATTTTATCAATGTGTAACTAGCTTTTCTGATAATGAAGAGTTATGGGATGAATGGAGAAAAGTCTATCGTGACCGTACTAATGAAAATAGAAAAGATGAGGCTTATGAGTTTTATCTAAATAATAAAGCTGACATGTTAGAAGGTGCGAATGTCTTATGGGATGGTCGCTTCCCAAGTGATGAAGTGAGATACGAGGGTGCTTATTACAATGTCATGTTGAATCGTGAGAAATGGGGAGAAACTTCATTCTGGAAAGAGGATCAAAATGAACCTCGTTCAAGTAAAGAGTTTATATTTAAGGACTTATTATTTTGGGAAGAGTTACCTAAGTTTGAGGAAATGGATATTGTTTGTTCCGTAGATCCCTCGATGGGTAAAAAAGATGGTGATTATTCAGGAATCACTGTCATCGGAAAGCATAAAGTTACCGGTTATAAATATGTAATTGAGGGTATCATAGAGAAACTTCATCCAAGTAAATTAATTAAACGTGTAGTGGACTTGTGTAAAAAATATCCTATAACTACTATTGGTTTTGAGTCTGTTGCATTCCAGGAATATGTTGCAGATGATTTGAAGAAAATGCTAAAGGAAAAAGAGTTGTATCATGTTTTGGTTAAACCAAAGTCTAGTAGAAGCAACAAATTTGAGAGAATAGTAAACTTAGAGCCTTTCATTACAAGAGGTGAGATTCTATTTAATCAAAGTTCATTAGCTTATAATGCTCAGATTAAAGAGTTTAGAAATGGATGTAAAAATGATGATGCAGCAGATAGTTTACAACTTGGATTTGAACTTGTAGAAAAAATTAAACCACCTCGCAGAATAATAAATAAACCAGAAGCTTTCAAAGTCCACAAAGGAAGGAGGAAGCTATTTGCACGTAGTAGACTTTAATTCAAAGCGTCATACAAGATATAAAGAATATAGTGATATGTACAACAATTACGAAGATGAGTGGCTAGGTGTAAAACAATTAAATCTTGATTCATCAACTAGCCCATATCTTCCAATTGCATTAGCCAGAGAGGTTGCGAATTTATATTCCGATTTAGCTTTCAGTGCCCCCCTAAACTCCTTTGTTAAAGATAATCCTGCAACTGACAATGCCATTGATGATCTCATTGAAGCGAATGATTTAGATATGCAATTGTATGAAGCTGCAATTACTACAGCAGTCAAAGGTGGAATTGTTGCAAAGAATTATGTTGACAATGGTGAATCAAAAATTACATTTATTCAACCTGATTATTATTTTCCTGAGTTTGATCCCATTGACCAACGTAAAATCATCAAAGAAACAGTTGCTATCCCTGATTACAATAATAATGTAATTCACATTGATACTGTAGAGCCGAATGCAGAAGGGTTATACACTTGGAAAACTAGCACCTATAAATACAAGAATCAAAAAGTTGGTTCAGTAATTAATGAGAAAGTAGTTGAAACTGTACTCACTACGTCACCATTAACTTATATACCTTTTATGAGAAGTGGAGGGAACTTTTTTGGTGACAGTCTATATGCAGCATTAACACCACTATTTGACGAGCTGAATAATCGTATCACTCAAATATCTAATGTCTTGAATGTGCACAGTGATCCAATTCTATGGGCGAAATCGTCAACGTTCGATGATGAGGGGAACTTTAACATAAATGAAAATAGAGTAGTGGAAGTAGACGATGACGAAGATACAAGTAAAAGTAAACCTTTTGGTTACGAAACATGGGATTGGTCTGCACAGTGGAATTTCCAATTTATCAAGGAAGTTATTTTTCAAGCCCTACACTATGTCAGTCCGTTGGCTCCTGCATTGTATGGGATGGATAGAGCATCGCAATCCTCAGGACGGGCAATTCTAATGAAAAGTTGGCGTACCCAATGTACCGTTAAACGATCACATCGATACTGGACTACAGCACTGAAAAAGATTCTATATTTAGCACAAGTATTAGATGTAAACGCAACAAGAAAGAAATATACACCTCAGGTTCCACTCGTTGAACTTACAATCAATCTCCCACTAGATCATTACGAAATGGCACAAGCTGAACAACTAAAAGTAGGCTCGCATTTATCATCTATTAAGTCTGCAATAGCACGTTTAAATCCACATTACACTTCAAAGGAAATTGACGAGGAATATCAGCGTATTGTTGACGAGCAAGCAGAAATTAATAACTCATCTTTTGCTTTGCCATTTAGTTTAACGAACGAGGAAAGTACTAGTGTATAAAGAAATAGACACTGAAACCATTAAATTAATTCAACTCTATGTGAAAACATATGAATACTTAATGCAATCCCTAAAAGATAAGGTTAGTCTAGGACTTTCAACAAGGCATACTACAGCAATATTAAAGGAAATAGATGAAGCTTTATTTGTATTGGATAGGGACACTTATGAGTATTGTAAAGTTGTATTTCCTGAGTATTACAAAGTTACAGGTGAATTAGTGGATGAAGAAGTTGAACAGGCAGGGTACAAAGCAATTGTCGGTTTTCAGACTACTCTTCATCAAAATGCTATTAAGAAAGCAGCGAATGACATGTATCAAGATCTAGCTAGAAATACTCGTTATATGGCTGATGAAATGAAAAAAGTGTTACAAGCTACTTCAAAGGATATTATTGACAGACAGAAAATAACTGGTGAGAGTAGAAAAACTGTTCAAAAAGAACTTGCTGAAGAATTGCAACAACAGGGTGTTCATTCGTTTGTAGATGCAGGTAATAGACGTTGGAATATTGCTAGATATGCTGATATGTTACTGGGTACAAAAGGTAGGATATTGGCTAACGAGGGTACGATGTCTAGGTTAATAGAGTATGGTGAGGCTAATCCAAAGAGCAAGAACAACTTTGATTTAATCCAAATAAGTCGACACGGTGCCAAGGATTGGTGTAAACATTACGAGAATACTGTTTGGAGCATATCAGGAGAATCAAAAGTTTATCCACCTGTTAGCGAATTGCCAAACGGATACGCAACATTACATCCAAAGTGTCGCCATACATTTAAGCCATACATAGAGAGTTTAAGAGGTGAGGGGAAAGTTATCTCACGTAGCTTTATAGGTAAGTCAGTCAAACAACTCAATCGTGAGTACTATCACTTGGTTAAAAAGGCTAAGTGATTTTTTAATACAAAATTATTCGTCACAAAAGACGTAAAAATGGGAAGGAAGATTATATATGCCAGAAACTAAATTTTATATGCCTTTGAATTTACAATTTTTCTCTGATGATAATGAACAAGATGATCTCAAAAAAAATAATAAGGACGAGTCTGACGAGACGAAAAAAACGGAGAGTATTCCTTATTCACGATTTAAAGAGGTCAATGATAATTATAAATCAGTGAAGCAAAAGTATGATGAACTTATACAGAAACAACAAACAGCCGAGGAAGAAGCGAAAAAGAAACAAGGTGAATTTCAATCATTATACGAAACTTTAAAATCAGAGCATGATCCACTTAAAGAAAAGTATGGCCAGTATGAATCTACTTTTAAATCTATTCTAGCAACAAAACTTGAATCAGTTCCAGAAGAATATAAAGAGTTGATTCCAAAAGGTAGTGAACTAGAACAATTACAGTGGATCGAGCAAGCACAAGCAAAGAATTTATTTGGTAAGCAGAAACAACAGGACTTTGGAAACAAAGGCAACAATCCGAACAACGATAAGAAAGCAGAGAATTTAAGAGAAGCATTAGCATTAAAGTTTAAAAAATAATTAGTACAAATTTGAAAGGATGATTTATATATGCCAGTAAGTCTCGAACAAGTCAAACTTAACAGTCAAGATGATATACAGATAGGAGTTATAGACGAATTTCGTAAGAGTTCATATATATTAAACAATCTAACCTTCGATGATGCTGTTAGTCCTGGTACATCGGGTGCAACATTGACATACGGTTATCAACGTGTCCTAACAGAAGCAGGGGCGAATTTCCGTAAAATAAATGATGAGTATAATGCAAGTGAGGCAACTAAAGAGCGTAAGACAACAGAACTAAAGATTCTTGGAGGTAAATTTGAAATTGATCGTGTTCTAGCCAACACAGGAGGACTTGTAGATGAATTAGAATTTCAACTAGAGCAAAAAGTAAAAGCAGCAACAACACTATTCCATGACACAGTTATCAATGGTTCAGTTGCTGAAAATGAAAATTCCTTCGATGGCTTAGATGTAGCTGTAACAGGATCAAGTACTGAATACAACACAAATAGCTTTATAGATTTATCATCTACTCAAGCTTTAGATGATAATTATGTAGTATTTTTAGATGAGTTTGAAAACTGGTTAGCTGAACTAGATGAGAAGCCTTCAGTCATAGCAGGTAATTCTAAGTTAATTACTCGTATTAAACAAGTGGCAAGACGTGCAGGGTATTTAACCAAAAATGAAAATTCATTTGGTCAAAGTGTGGTTGGATATGACAATATTCCATTAATTGACCTTGGTGCAAAACCAGCATCTATGAATCCAGTCGTAGCTATTGAAACTAGAACAGTAGGATCAGAAGTTACAGGTCTAACAGATATTTATGCTGTTCGTTTCGGACTTGATGCATTCCATGGCGTGTCACTTGCTAACACTGACCTTGTAAAAGTTTACTTATCTAACTTCGATGATCCAGGTGCTATTAAAACTGGTGAGGTTGAAATGGTTGCTTCAGTTGTACTTAAAAAGCAAAAGGCTGCTGGTGTATTCCGAAATGTGAAGGTACAGTAATATGAAAAAAATATACTCTCCAAACAAGCTATTCAATGGAGAAGTAGCGAAAGTGAAATTTGTCAATGGAGTAGGGGAAACTGATTTCCCTTATCTCCTTGATTATTTCAAACGTAAAGGCTACACCATTGAAGATGTGAAAAAGAAGCCAAAAGGTAATAAGCAGGTGAAAGATAATGGTGGAACTTCAAAAGGCAAATGATTATTTTATAAATCATCTTTCATATGATGACTGGATGACATTCACAAATGATAAACAACAATCTGCATTAAATACAGCCGAAACAATGTTAGTTAATTCTTTCACTTTACGTCCAAATTACGCTGATAGTAACAACTTTCATTTTGCTGTTTATGAGCAAGCTATTCATCTTCTAATGTTCTCGAAAGATAGATATAGATTACAACAAGAAGGAGTTAAGTCATACGGTGTAGATGATGTGTCAGTCTCAATGGATAATACGATTATCTCACCTATTGCAAAAAAATTCTTACGTCCATTAATTAAACGTCATTGGGGTAAAATTGTATGATTAATGATTTACTCAATGAGGACTGTGTAGTATGGGAAATGGTAAAGGATCGTTACGGTAAATTTACTAAAGGGAATCCTGTCTATACGAAGTGTAGAGCCAGAGAAGAATACAGGAAAGTAAAGAATAAAGCAGCAGAGGAAGTAGTTTCTTCAATTGAATTTTGGTTGAGTTCTGATGTTGACATTGACGAAGATAACGTTATTGAGTACAACGAGAATGATTACACTATAATAGCTACTAAGCCTAAGAAAGATATGTTGGGTAATGTCACTCGGAGGGTGGTGTTCGTATGAGTGATAAAGAATTAAATTTAGATCAATTTGAAATGTTTCTTGATAATTTTACTGATGATGTAGTTGATGAAGTGATTGTCAAAACTAATGAAGTGGCTGAAGATTTACTTAATGCTTCTCAAAACCTTACTTCCATTGATGAAGGTGATTTAACAGCAAGTGGTTCTGTAACTCCTGCATCAAGGCAAGGAGATAAGATTGTCGCTAGTGTTGGATATACAGAAGAGTATGCTTTGAAAATGCATGAAGACTTTTATGAGCTAGGTGAAAGGTCTAAACAGAAACCTAGTTTCGATGGGATGAAAGTTGGTCGTAAGTATCTCGAACGCCCATTAAAGAAATACAATGACAGATACATGGATCATATCGGTTCTGCATACGAGGTATACGATGATGATTGAAGATATTAAATTTAGTATTGGTCTATGTGAAGTAACATATGGAGACATGACGTTAACATATCTAGCAGATAAGTGTGTGTTCTCAGCAATTCCAAAATATCAAAAGGTATATGGTGGTAAAGGTAAAGCAATACAAAAATACTTACTTGATGAATATAACGTGTCATTAGATTTATCTTTACATGAAGAATCGTATAATAACTTAAAATTAGCTTTAAGTCATGAATCTAACGAGAATGGCTTTTATGCTACTCCTCAAAATGTAGACACAACAGGAAAGCCTCTAATTATCCATCCCAAGCAAAAAGGTGAATCAAAGGAACATGACATAGTGGTGTTTAGAGCTATAGTTGATCCAGAACAGGAGTTTATAAAGGTGTATGATAAAAAGTTAGATAATCTACAATTACGCTTTATTGGAGTGCCTATGGATAAGGGAGACAGTGAGCTATTACGTTATTTCTATATTGGTGATTGGGAAGCTGAAGGGGTGATACCTTGAGTCATTTAATAGATGCAATAGTAGGCCATATTGAAAGTAATAACATTGTCGATAGCAATAAATTGTTCGTCAACTACTATCCTGATGAGCCTGATGAAATTGCCTCAGTCATTGCAAGTGGTGGTTTTCCTCCTAAGCTGTACGAGCCAACAAGAGAATTAACATTAGAAATTAAAGTAAGATCCACCAATTATAATGATGGAATGAATATATGTAATAACATTTTCAATCTATTCCACGACAAAGAGAACTATCAATTGGATAGTTTTTTTATTTTGCGTTCATACGCATATACCGAAATATCTTATCTCTATGCTGATTCTGAAAATAGGGATGAGTTTTCACTAGATTTAGCATTTCTAATACAAAAATGAAAATTGAAAGGATGTTTTAAATATGGCAGAAGATATTAAAGTTTTATATGGAATGAGTGACATTTTAGTAGATGGTATGAATATTGGTGTGCAGGCTGATGCGGCTGAATTCATAGCCAAACCAGAACTTATTGATATAGATCTGTATGAATTAAAACACTACGATAAATTAATTGAAGCATGGGATGTTCGTTTGAAGTGTGCCATGCATGAAGAAGACTATGACAAGATTATGATGATCTTACCATTTGCTGAAGAAATCAAAGATGGGGTAACGACTAAAGGTATCCAGGACGGAAAGTTGTGGCAGAGTGCAAGAGAAAAAGCAAAAGAAATTACTGTTCATCCTCGTAAACTTCCTGTTGATGATAAATCATATGACATTACTATCTTTAAAGCATTTCCTAACACAGAGTATAAACGTAGATACGGAAAAGATACATCAAAAATTGAAGTGGAGTTTCAGGCATTAGCACGTACTGGGGATCCGTCAACAGCAGGTAACTATTTTAGAATTGGTGAAGCATCAGAATAAAGGAGGGTGATGTAGTTGAAGGATATGAAAAAAGTATACGTACAAGGTAAGACTTATGAAATAAATAAGATTCCCATGAAAAAATACTCTCAAGTAATGAAAGCAATAAGTGGATTACCTAACAAAATTATCGATGTGATTATGAACATTGATACCAATGAAGATAACAATATGATTAATGAAACATCCTCAGCAATACAGCATCTATTTAATGATGAAGTTTTTGAGTTTGTTTCTGTGGCTTCTGATATTGATAAAGAAATAATTGAAGAGATTGGATTAGATGAATTCTTACCATTATTCAATGCTATCTTAGAAATTAATAACTTAAAGGTGATAATTGAAGAGGTAAAAAAGTCCTTCAAGATTCTGATGACGTTGTTTCAGGCTCAGACGAAGTAACTGAAGAATCCGAGTACATAGATAAGGAACTTTTATCGACTACAAGAATAATAAGTTTATTTGCTTCAACCTATCATTGGAGTAGAAACGACATTCTAAATTATCCACTTGATGAATTTTTCTATCTTAAACGTGAAGCAGAAAAGGTGAAACGTCAAGAATACATCATGCAAGCTCAGATTGCTTTACTGCCTAATATGGAAAGTGAAGCTAGAAAAGAGTTTCTTAATAATCTAATGGGTGAACAAGAAGCTACTCTATCATTAAATGCAGAGACTGATTTTGATGCTATTAAACGAGCAAAACAAATGTTAAAAACAATGTAGGGATACTCTTTCATGGGGTGTCCTTTTTTTTGTGTAAGGAAGGTGATGAAATGGCTAAAAACTATAAAGTAAAGTCTGATTTGGTTATCGATATTAAACAATTTCAGGATAGCATGAAAGAAGCAAAAGTCACTATTGCTGACTTCTCCAAGGAATTTAAAACAAATGTGAAAAAGGCACAGGATGACTTCAAGGGGTTTAATGAAGAACTAGTTAAAGTAAAACCTAATATTGAAAAGATTAATAAATCTATCAGAACGATGAGTCTTGCATTTGCTACTGGTTTTGCAGGTGCTACGGTTGCGTTAGAACAGTTTAACCAAGAATTAAATAGATTACAGGCTGCCACTGGTGCTTCAACAAAAGAAATGGAACAATTGAGTAATTCCATGAAAGCAATTTATGGAGGGAATGTAGGTCAATCACTAACTCATGTCGGTGATGCTATGGCTTATGTTAAGCAGATTACCCAACAAACAGGGGAAGAATTAGAGTACATGACTAAGCAAGCTTTAATTCTTGAAGATACATTTGGTAAGCCTGTTCAAGAAACAATGCAAGCTATTGACCAATTGATGAAGCAGTTTGGTATTGGTGCTAATGATGCATTTAATTTATACGTACAAGGTGTTCAGTCGGGATTAGATAAGCGAGGTGAACTAAGTGATTCAATTGCTGAGTATTCTGTTCACCTTAAAACTTTAGGTTATGATGCGGAACAGATGTTTAATGTCATGATTGAGGGCTCTCAGAACGGAGCATGGTCGATTGACTTTTTGTTGGACGGACTTAAAGAGATGGTTATCCGGAGTAAGGATGCTTCTAAATCAACGATTGAAGCATATGAAGCATTGGGACTTAATGCTGATAAGATGATGAATATGTTTGCCAATGGTGGAGATCAAGCACAAGAAGCACTTAGTCAAGTATTCAAAGCATTGGGTGATTTGGATTCTAACTTACAACGAAATCTTATTTCTGTTCCTTTGTTTGGTGCGAAATTTGAGGATTTAGAAGCTGACGTATACTTATCACTTGCAAATGTTCAAGATCATGTATCAATGACTTCAGGTGCATTAGATGAGTTAAATGAAGTACGTTATGACTCATTAATTGATCAGTTCCAACAACTTAGTAGAAAAGCATATGTTGCATCCATTGAAGGTTTTGTATCAGTCATTGATAAAACAGGTTTACTAGCTCCATTGGTGACAGCATTAGCACTATCTGTTTTAGGATTAAACAAAAATATCAAAGCTACAATTATGGAAAATACAAGACTAGTTGCTTCACAGAAAATATTACAGTCCTCAACGATTACTTTAACCAATGCATTCAAAGGATTAAAAACTTTTCTCTCAACTACATTCCTTCCACTTGCAGCTATATTTGCAGCGACATTTGCTATTGAAAAATTAATTGGTTCGATATCTAAATACAGAACTGAACAGAAAAAGTTGAAAGCAGAACAGGATAATATTAATGAGTTGTATCGTGAGAACTCTGAACAAATAAAATCATTAGCTCTCCAGTATGAAATTCTCACTGAAAAAGTTAACAACGGTGAAATGTCAAAAGATGCTCAAGAATACCTTGATGTACAAAATAAACTTAATGAGATATTCCCAATATTAACAAGAGAAGTAGACGAACGAGGTCAAGCTCATTTACGAAGTGTTGATGTTGTAAAGCAAGAACTAGAGTATGCTCAAAAGCTCAAGAAAAGTTACGATGAAATGACAATTGCTAAATTTGAATCGGATCTTAAAGACCGAGCAAAAGAAGTCAAGAATCTTCAAAAGGAAATAGTAAAATTAAATCGACCAATAAAGCATCCTCGAATTAATTTTACAGAAACTCAATTGCAAGAAAAAACCATACTCAACAATAGAAAAATGCTTGAAACAGAGCGAGAATTAAGCCTTATATTATCAAACAGTAGCGATTTCATACGTGAAAAAGCCAATGCATATTTAGCTGTATCAGGAGCATCTCAAAATCTAACTGATGATCAAAAACAACTCCTTCAGATGTTTATTGATGAAAAGGTTGCACTTGTTGACATAGCAGATGAAGGGTTTAAGTATGAAGAATTTCTTAATAATACAACTCACGCTGTAACGGATCTTGGTGAGACACTAACGAGTCTACCAGCAAATATTGCTGACATATTTTCTATTGAAGATATACAGGGGCTAGATGAGGAACAAGTTAATGTGTTACGAGAAATGAACACAGCCTTAATCAAAGGTGAAACTGATTTTTCAAATTGGCAATACTCTTTAACAAATGCGTTTAGTTCGGTAACGATTGCTAGTCAAGTGATTGATCATATGACTAATCTTATGCATGCTAATACTGATGCAGTTGATGAAAATATATTATCTCATGAAGAATTAATGAAGCAATATGAAACAGCAACCAATGAAATTAAAGCACTCAATTCTATTGTTCAAGAATTAAATGAAAATCACATGTTATCTGATGAAGCATTAAAAATTATCATGTCCGATTATCCCCAACTATTACAGTTTATCGGTGACGAAACAGCCCTTCAAGAGCAATTAAAAATAGTCATTAATGAGAAGTCTCAGGTTGCTCAGAATGCTTTACATGAAGAGTTAGAAGCTAATGAGACATTCATCAATGAATCGTTACGAGGACATGAGACGTGGATAAATGAGCTTGTTGAAATGTATGGTATAGACCTAACACAATTCGCTACCTTAGCAGAAAAGAAAGCAGCCATAGAAGATAAATTAATCAACTCCATAGCTAAAAAATGGTCAGATTATTATGATGTAGAAACTCAACAATTTAATGACCGGGCTGCCATGTTATTTGAGACTGATCCAAAAATGGCAATGCGAATGTGGGATGACATTAAGAAGTATGAAGGTGTTGTCAATAGATTTAGAGATATTGTTCTTAGTCCAGTTAAAGTTGATTTTTCTTCTATTGGTCTAAATATTCCTAAGTCAACTAAATCATCCACTCCAAAGACTTCAACTGAACGTGTAACAGAAGAAAGAGAAATAGACTTATATATATCTGACAACACAGCAAAAGAATTAGATCGATTAGATACACTACTCGCAGAATCAAATGGTAGGCTACAACAATTAACAAGCACTTCTGCTGATTATCGTATAGAATTACAAAAACAAACTGATATTGAGCGTGAAAAGCAACAATTAATTCATGAAGAATCTGAAAAACTAAAATTGAAAGAAATTGAATTACAATCTCAGGTTCAAGCACTAGGGGATGTCTCTAAGCTAACGAATGACCAGAAAGAAGTTTATAACGCATTAGCTCAAGAGTTAGACGAAACAACAAGTAGTATCAATTCGCTATCTAATGCATGGTGGAATGCCGAAAGTAAGATATATTCCTCAACTTGGGATAAGGTTACAAGTTCAATTGAAGAACAACAAGCTGTCACTAGTGGCTTGAATTTTGAAATGGAGAAGCTACAAAAAACGATGCATTTACATGAAAAAGATTCTGTTGAATACCAAAAGTTATTGTATCAGCAGATTGATTTATACAAGAAAAAACAACATGAAACACAAAAGGAAATTGAATTGTTAAAGGTACTTAACGCAACCGAAAGTCTAACAATCGCACAAAAGAAAGAATTAACTGACCAAATGAATGATTTATCATTAGCTTATTTAGACTACAGTAATAATATATTAACCTTAGAATCGGAAATCACATCTATGGCTGATTATGAGAATGAAGAACGATTACGCAACGCTAATGGGTTAGCAGATGAAATTATTGATACATATAAGCAAGTCTATGAACAGCAAAAGGATATTGCTCTTGATACAATTGACGATGAACTAGACGAACTAGAGAAGGCTCACAAAAAGAAAATTGATATGTATGATGAAGAATTAAATGCATATGAGTCCATGATCAATGAAAAGTTAAAGCTCATTGACCGTCAGGCAGATGATGAAGATTATGAGGATACATTACAACAGTTACAAAATGAAAAGTTAGAGTTACAGGATCGAATAAAAAATCTAGCTCTAGATAATTCTTTTGAGGGTCAAGCAAAACGGATAGAACTTGAGGAAGAATTATCTGAAACAATTTTAGATATTGAATCTTTGCAGAATGACCGTGTTCGTGAATTAAGAAAACGTAGCCTTAGTGATCAATTAGAAGATTATCAGGAAGAAATAGAAGAAAAGAAAGAAGCTGAAGATGAAAAATACGATACTGAAAAAGAGCGACTTGAACGTATTCGTCAAGAGACCGAGTATCATTACAACGAGTTAATGAATGATGAACGTTATTTTGCTAATGTTCGTGAGCAAATACTAAATGACAATGTTGATAATGTTAAAGATAAGCTTGCTGAATTTCTAGAAGACTTCTCAGGAATGAATGAGGAAACTATCAAGGAGTTAGGTGGTAGTTGGCAAGAGTTTTTAAATCTCATTGACAAAGTAAAAGATGCACAGGATTCAGTGTCTAATAGGAGTTCTAGTTCAAGTAGCAACGATAACCATCATGATTATACACAAGATATCCCTAATATTGAAGATGACGACTATGCAGAAATACGCAGAATTGCTCGTGAACATGATGTTGATCTTGTTATTGCTGAAGATATGCATGAGACTAATCAACGGTTAGGATATAAGAAATATCATGATGGCGGTTGGGTTGGAGATGCACCATTAAACTTAGAGCCTGATAAAATACCGGCTATTCTAAAACAAGGTGAATTTGTACTAAGTGATGTGATGGTGCATGGTATTAGTGATTTTTCAAATAGATTGAGTGAGTTCGAGTTTAATAAAAATAACTCATCAAAATCTGATCAACCAGGAGATAAATATGAAATAATAATCAATCAACAGTATGAAGTTAAACAACATCAGAAGTTTGATCGAAAAATGGCTGAACAATATGCGAAATATACAATTAAAGAGTTTTCAAAAGGAATGGAAAAAAGAGGACTTAAGTAGTGCTGTTATTTTAAATATATATTTGTAAGCCTTCCATTTGGAGGGCTGTTTTTTTATTTTGGAAGTGAAAAGACCTTTTACATAATTTTTAAGTGAAGAACAAAGGATAATTACTGTTTCAAAAATTTATGAAGGGGTGGTTATATGAAGAATAGCGATGGTTTTTCACATGAATTGGAAAAAGTCAATTTAACAAAAATTGGAGAAGAGAATAGTCAAATTCAAATAGTTCAAGAATTTTTATCAGAATATGGTTATTTAGACAAACAATCTTACTCGCCTTCTCTTTTAGATGAAAACACATCAGAAGCACTAAAAAAGTATCAGCATTTCTATAAAATAGAAGAAACTGGAGAATTCGATCAAGAAACTCGGGATTTGATGAATGCTCCCCGTTGTGGCTTACCTGACTTGAATAATAGTGTTGCTTTTTCAACAGTATGTGACTGGGATAGAACTACTTTAAGGTATGCGATTGATGAGGTTACTACAGATGTTTCTAGAGAAGATGGAATAAATGCTATAAAGAATGCCTTCAATACTTGGTCAAGCGTCTCTCCTCTAAGATTTCTTGAGGTGTCATCAGCAGACGAGCCAGATATTTTGATTGGGTGGAGAGATGCGAATGATCCAGATCACAGTATGGTAGGAGATGTATTAGCACATGCAGACTTTCCTCCCGGTTGTTCAGTAGTAGTAAATAGTCTACCTTTACCGGTTCACTTTGATGATTCTGAGCATACATGGTGTATTGGGGCATTTCCGGGTCAATTTGATATAGAGACTGTTGCAGTTCATGAAATTGGTCATATTTTAGGAATAGCACATTCTAATGTTTTTGGGGCTATTATGTACCCAAGAGTTAGTTCAAATACTGTCAAACGTTCGCTAACCCAAGATGATATATTAGCTGTTCAAGATTTGTATGGATCACACTAGTTAAACTAAATTATTTCATATTTTCTTATCAGATTAATTTATATTCTTCATCTGTGATTTGGTATTTTTTATATAGAAAAGGAGCAAAAATAATGAATGAACATACCTATAACTTTGGAGTAATTATAAATGGAGAATTTCATAGCATAGAAATAAATGAATCACCAACGGATATTTATAAAACTGAGCTAATGAATGTCGGGCACTACCCACTTCGTACAGAAAAGATTTTCTTTAATCAATATGATGATGGAGAGCTACTTGTGGTATCAACAAACACCAGGACTAATGCGGTAGAAATAAAAAATGTTGGAGAAATTTCAAATAACTTGTTACCAACACCGATAAATAAAATGGGTTCTATTAGTAGTGATATTAATAAGGGGAATGATGAAAACTTTTTAACTTAGCATGAAAAATTAACTCCAACAAAAAAGTCATGAGTAGAATTAAACGTTCTTATCATGACTTTGACATAATGGCTGAATATTTTCAGTTTGATAGATTGATAGGAATTCAATATAAAGTACGGTTAATCGAAAACGTCTTCATTCCATTTGGCTAATATTGCTTAGACGTATATTGTTAAAATATGCAATGTTAGTTTTTCCAAGTATTAATTAGTTGTATTGGTTCTGTTGGTATGCCTTTGGAGGACTTTTCTAAAAAGTTCATTTGATAATGGTCAAAAAGGTCTTCACCGGACTTTAAACAACAATTTTTATATTTTTTCCCAGATTGACAGAGGCATGAATGATTTCTGCCTAGGTTCTTAAATTGTGGAAGTGTTTCTTTACTTATTTCAAGTTCCCATTTTTCAAAGGGGTGTGATAAATATTTCATTAAATTTTCTAACATAGCGTAATTGTATTCAAGGTCTTCTGGAAAAACGACCGTATACTTATCAAAAGGGTCGGTAACAATAGCTACACCTATAAACTCAAAATCTTGTGCAATTCTAACACACTGTTCCCCGTTGTATATCTCTCCAATTCTATGTGAGCATGATTTTCTTACAGAAATAGTTTTGTTACAAATACTAAACTTCCATTTTTTTACAATAGATTCTCTGCTGAAAAAATGTTTATAAGGAAATAACTTTTGAAGTTGATAAATGTTTTTTTCTATTGAATCTAACCTATACTGATTATTTGTGTAATTAAAGTGTTTTCTCAAAAAGAATAACTCAATATCAGCCCTATCTAGCTCATTCCACGCATTGTAAAAATCATTATTTTTCATGTCTTTGTATGCACCTAAATAATGATTTAATACTTTATACACCTGTTCAATACACCATATTTCTTTTGCAAGTATTTGATTGTTTTCCGAAACGGCTCTTTTTTTTAGAGAAGAGAGAGAATTTAGGATATTGGGTTTTAATTGGCTGCCATCAAAATTCATCAAATATTGTTTTATCTCGTTAAATTCCATAACTTTTCCTTTCCATTATGAGTTGAAAAATTCATCATTTGCAGCTTTTAGTGTTTCGTTGAGATTTTCAGAATCTCCCTCATAAGATAAGTTTTTGGATTTTTCACCATCTACAACTGTCATATTTACTTTTATTTTTACATCTTTTTTACGTTTTTGCTTTAATTCTAGTGCGTATGATGCAATAATACTGATTGCCAATGGTAATACAACCTTGTCCAAGATTAATGTTGGAATAGTTATTAAAGCAGAATGAAGTTCAAGTTCATAATAATCATCATCGGAAATACAAATCTCACTATGGAAATTCTCATTATCAAAGGCCTTAACATAATTAAAGAATTCCATTGTTTGCTCTGGGAATACTGGTTTTTCGAAATCTCTAAAACCTTCGTGTGGCAATAGTAGTAAATTGGATTTTTTTATATCCTCATCTAGTTCCTTTGGGAAATATGGTTTATTATATATCTCAGAGAAAGTTAAGGTACTCTCTGTAATGTCTAATTGTTTAATTTTATCGCTTTCATGCAACATTTTTTTACCTCCTTGAAGTTATACTTGTACTACGTTTTAAACTGCTTTTTGGTTTCATAATTTCACAAGGAAAATAATCAATATTATTATAATATGAGAAAAAACGCTCATTATATAAGCGTTTATTGGTTAATGTTTACTTTTATAATCACTCACTATTTGAAAAAATTCATTTACTGTTAGCTCTCGGTTATAGTTGTTCGGAATATTAGCTATCTCTATATTATTCTTTGAAACAATAATTACTGAGTGAGCTTCATCAATTTCAAAATAATGATCACTTATTGTATAGTTGTGCTTTTTGTAGTTCATATGTAATCCCCCGTGTTGTCTTCATTTACTTCAAGTGAAAAATGTCCAACAATTAATCTATCACTTTTTTCATATATCGACAAATTATAATTTAGTAGGTAAAATTTGTTATAATAGATTAATTGATTTGTAACATACTCAGAGAGAAGTGAATCCAAATGACCGATCTAATTAAGCTTATTATTGAAAAAGCATTTAGTTTGGAGACGAATATAACTGAAGTTGAAAAGGTTGAAAATCAATATAAGTTGGATAGGAAGAGGACATTATTCGCTGTCTTTTTGTTTACACTCTATCTAACAGTTATCATTGGAGCAGCGTATTTTTTTACAATAAAATATGAAGAGAAAATGCTCTCTATAGGTTTTATTACTTTGTTAATAATGTTTGTGGTAGCTTGGGCATTAGATAAAACGAAATATGTTGATTTAATATCAGTAGTAATAATTCAAATATATGTACCATTTTTCTTTAATTCAATAGCAATTTTAGCAATTTTTATTCATTTTAGATATGAATATTTGATTTTCTTTGGGATTGTAATTAGCTTGATGTTTGTTTTGTATTATACAATGTATGAATTAATAAAAGAAGCGCTAACTATGAGAAAAGAGCACACTATGACAATAGTACTGAGCGATTCAAAGGAATTAAATATTAAACTTCTTTCTATTACTAAAAGAGGGGATTATATAGTGAGATTCCCTGAAGATGAGAATACAGAAATACTCATTAATCGTGATGAGATACAAAAGATAATTTATAAAAAACAGGTTAATGTGAAGGAGGGATAGTAATGGATCTAGCAGAGATGCTGGGTATTAGTTTGGTACATACTGAATCTTTAAAAAAGGAAAGTGATGTTATGTATGAAGTAGAAGTGCAGAAGTCTATCATTGAATCCAAAGGTGATAAGATACTTAAAATTATAGAAAGAAAAAACGATGTGTTGATATTATTTAGGGCTTTAATTGATGATACAGAAAAAGACGACGATGACATTATCCTTAATATAAGATCCATAAGTAAAGAAGGAGTTTTTTATCCAGACTCTCGTTTATATGCAATACCTTCAACAGATTGCAAAATATTAGATTTAGCTGATATTCAAGTGCAAAAGCAATATATTAATAAGGGTTATGGAAGTATTTTGCTGAAAACTTTAAAGGAAATTGCTATTGAAAAAGGTGTGAAAGAGATTACAGGATGGATATCACCTGCTGATCGTGACCACGTAGATAGGCTAAAACATTTTTATGAAAAGCATGGCTTTGAAGTAAATTTACATAAGTCAAGAATTGTATGGAGAACGGATATTTAGGTGTAGAACTTTTTTCGCTAATATTAATAAATTTATTACAGCTAATAGGAGATACATATTTTATGGATGCAATAGAAACCAAGCAGTATGGGGAGATTTATTCCCCTAATAATTTTACTGAATTAATGGACTTCTTACTTTCAAACCGATTGGGAAGTAGGAATGTTTGGATGTGGAGAGGGCAAAGCAATATAGCATGGTCAATTGATAGTGGAGCTTATAGGAGATTGCTACTTGATAAGAAAGTTATTGACGAAAAGGATATAATCCATTATGAAAAAAATCTACTTAATCAAGCAACTCATAAGGGTTTCAGGATCTCTAATGGCATTCAATTAAATGATTTTGAGTTGTTGGCAAAATTACAGCATCATGGAGCTGCAACCAGACTTGTAGACTTTTCGAAAAACTTTTTAGTTGGTCTGTGGTTTTGTGTAAATGAAAATCCTGATAAAACAGGGCTAATGTTAGGACTTCATAGCTCTTTTATCGGTGGTGATAGTGAGGGAACTATAGAAGATATAAGCACCTATAGTGATATTGTAAGTGATTTAGATAAATATAATTTCCCATTGTTTATTGAGCCTCCAGTTGTATCACCAAGGATATCTTCTCAACATGGAGTTTTCTTATATAGTGCAGTTGATGAAAACTTGAAGTATGGTAGTTTAAAACTAACAGAAGAGGAATTTGCAACAATCTTTATTGCTATTACTCCTGAGTTTAAAAAACAATCACTTGTTATTTTAGAAGAAACATTTGACATTAGATACCCGACCCTTTTCCCTGACTTGGATGGCTTTAGTAAATATAATGGAGCAAATATTTCCTCACGTAAAATGTGGAGATGGTAAGAGGACTGTATCAGCTAGTGCAGTCCTCTTACATGTCAAAAAAGTCATCCCTGTGTACGTTATGCCCCATTTTATTCAACGCTCTTTCAATTTTCACCCATGTGGAAATCTTAGGAACGTAATCAGGGTCATTACACAATGATGTCATTGTACCTTGCCCTACTTTCGACTTCTTCTGAATATCAGTTTGTTTTATTCCTGTTTTATCAATCCACTTTCCAAATTTACTTCTTTTTTTTCCTAATCCAAACATTTGTATCACCTCAAAACCATTCTTGTCCAAAATCACAATTTTTAAACATAAGGCAAAAAACTGTGATTTTGGACAAACTGGCACGCATACCATTTACCATACTAGATATTTGCCCTAGTTAATTTACACCCTAGTAGTCTAATCTGGAATATTCCAGATCCACTTATTACAATGTTTTGCACTCTATTTTCATCATGCTAGATGTGTGGGAGGAATACTAAAGTATTCATTAAGAGGTGGCGTGGAAAGGAGGAAGATCATTGTTCTTTGAAATTGTAACTTCGACACTCATGGGTAGCTTGGCTGTAAAAGCTCATCTTGCTAAGAACCAAGTAAGTAATGACTCCAAAAAACTAAATAAAATATTTGCTTTGAGTGGTCTTAATGTAAAGGATGGAAGTCAAACTTTGACCACTCAATTATTGAAGAAAAAGGATTATACATGGGGATCTGAATATCGTTATCGTATTCCATTAGGTAGAAGTTTCGAGGACTATGTTGCTAAGCAAAAAACGATTGAAGCAGGGATAAATTCACGTACAGTAACTATCCAATTAAAAGACCTCAGAGACCTTCAATTAGACCGTAATATCATTCAGAATATAAGAAGTCTATACACTAAGAAACTCACCCACAAGAAAGAAATTGACCTATCATACGATGGTGTTTTAAAGGTTAGAGTTTACAATGAGCCATTAACAAACCAATTCAAGTATGACAGTTCTTTGGTGAAATTATGTAGAGAATGGCAAGTCCCTGTTGGAATAAGCAGACATGGAATAGTAAAATACGACTTTGAAAAGAAAGCTCATATTATTGTAGCTGGTACAACTGACTTTGGTAAATCAAATTGGGTGAACTGTACTATAAACACTTTAATTATGAATAAACCTGAGAATGTTTCATTTACTCTGATTGATTTAAAAGGTGGATTAGAGTTCAACCGTTATAGAAGGTTAAAACAAGTTAAAACATATGCAACAAGTCCCGAAGAAACCAAAGAGGCTTTAAAATGTGCTGTTGAGAAAATGGATGAAGTTACAAACTACTTGCTGAAAAATGAATATTCAAATGTGAAAGAGGCAGGGCTTAAAGACCGACATTTCATCATTATTGATGAAGCTGCTGATATTGCTGATGATAAAGAATGCCAAAGACTATTGAAAGATATAGCACGTAAGGGAAGGGCAGCAGGATTACGATTGATCTACACTACTCAGTATCCAACGACAGAGACTATAAGCTCTCAGGTGAAAAGAAACTGCATAGGAAGGTTATGTTTTGTATTGGATACAGGTACTGCAAGCAAAGTTGTATTAGATCAAACTGGAGCAGAAAACCTGCCAGAAATACAAGGTAGAGCCTTATATAAAGACCTACGCTTAATTGAATTACAAACGCCTCTCATCACTCCTGAAATCATAAAAGAAACTGTTAAACCACATTGTATTGAGGAGGAGAATATAATTGAACCAGTTATTAACAGAGAGAGAAGAGAAAATATTGCTGTCTTTGAAGAAACTGGACTATCTTAATCGTGACCAACTTCAAATAATTCATCGTTTAGGCTCGGTTAGAAATACTAATCGGATACTTAAAGGGTTGTCTAATTATTTATCAAGCTTTAGAGAAGAATACTCCACAATCTACTATTTAAATAAGGATGGAAGAGAGTATGTTAATTCTCAGAAGAAGCGTAAGAAAAATAGTTTTATAAATCATGTGATTATGCGTAACTATTTTTACATTTATACTGGTATGCCCTCAGATTGGAAAAATGAAATCAAAGTATATGACGGTACTTACACTATCATTTGTGACACATATTTCAAAGTAAGAAAGAGGTATCATTTTCTTGAGGTAGATCTCACACAGAAAATGAGTGAGAACAGGAAGAAGATTGAAAACTACTATGGGTTAATGAAATGTCAGTCTGTAAAAAAGTATCTCGGTTACTTTCCTCAATTAATATGGCTAACTTCAACTGAATATAGAAGAAAACAACTCAATGAACTATGCAAGGATATTCCTTCAACTGCTGTTTATACTCTGGATGACATCAAATGAAAAGGGGAGGAAGAACTATGAGAAGAACACAAACAATAAGTTTTAATGAGTTCATGAGTAGTGGTTGTAAGAAAGAAAAGAATAAGTTGAAAGCAAATAGATTGATTAGAAAAATTGGAACTTCGGTAACAGTACCTTTAGTTATAGCACAGCCTGTATTCGCAACTTCTCATGAAGCTGTAACAGTAGGGGCTAAAGAATGGATGTCTGAACAAACACTATCAGCAATCGCACATTTGTTAGATCCTGTGGTAGACATTTTAGTAGCCCTTAGCTTTCCTGTTGCAAGTGTAGTAATTGTTGGAGCATGTTTTTTGTTCATGTTTGGTAAAGCTGAGAGAGCCTGGACAATGATTCAAAATGCAGGGTTGGGGTATATTTTAATTCAAGTATCACCTTTAATATTGAATGTATTAAAACAAGTTGGAGAAGCTGTGTGAATTAAGTAAGTGAAGTACTATTTACTGAAAAGGTCATGATGGCCTTTTTTCTTTGTTTTGAAATAGTATTTAAGATAATTAACATTCCAATATTTCATTTTACTAATATTGGATTTAAAGTAAATAATAAAAACCTTGTAATTATTTACAATTAGGTAATCAAATTAAAATTAAATTCTTCACAATTAGAAGATATCTTATAATTATCTCCTGTTTTCTATTAAATCCAACAAATTGTATCAATATATTAATACAAAAAGAAACAATTGAAATAATTGTTAATTGTTAGTAAATTTTAATTAACATAACTATTTATTTACAAATATCGAGGTGTATAACTTGCCAACATTCAAGGAAACTATCTCAAATGAAATTGAAGCTCAAGGAAGAGGATGCAAAACGAAGATGGCAAACATCGCCAACTATAAACAGGCAGGAGGTTTGACTAAAGTATTAAGTGATGAAAGTAGAGAGTTCGATAATTTTTTTGGATTAACAAAATTAGTACAAGAATTATTCCCAAATAAAGATGAAGAAAAAGAATTGATATGTAAATATGCAAGAAGCATAGAGCCAACAAAAAAAACTGCACGATACATGTTAGAGTATCTTGAAGTCAATCAACTTAAAAGTGAAAAGAGAGCATTAATTCAACGAATGATCAATTGTAATAATGCTACGAGTCGTGAGTGGGGGAAACTTTATCAAATTGATGATAGGTATGTGAATGGGAAATACGATTATTTGGAAGCACTAAAAAAATTTGATGAATTGAAAGATAAATGTTTTGAAGTGCATATTATTAAAACTATCTTTAAAGCATATTGCTATCTTGATAAGAAAAAGTATGAAATTGCATTTGACATAGTAGCTATATTAAATGATGAAGATTTTTATAAAATTGGAGAAAAGTACATTAGGGATATTTATTATGCTAGATTCCTATTAATCAAAGCAGAATATTATGTTCGAATGAATAATCTTCAATTAGCAAGAGATGTTTGTAATAAAATTAATGAAGAAATTCAAGAACCACTTTTTAAAACCTGGGCTTACATACATCAAGGAAATTCACATATGTTTGAGGACTTTGATAAGGCTAATAGATATTTACAAAGAGCGTTTTACATGTCACAAGATGGTTTGGAAATACTGCAAATTAATGTGGAGCGTAGCATGGCCTTTTTAGATAATCTATGGAATAAACAGCCAAGATATTTGAATTTAAAGAGTTCTCATCCAACTGATATACATGATGTTGTTCATTACTACATTAATAATAAACAAAACAGAAAAGCTATGGAACTGTTAGAATCAGAACCTATAAATAAATTAACCGATAATGAAAGAGGATTCCATTATTACCTTAAAGGATTGATTACCAAAGATATAGAGGACTTTTGTGAATCGGTAAAAGCTTTTAGAAATTCTGGTGATACGTATTTTCGTAAACTACCGATATTGGAGCTTGAAAAGTTGAATGTAGAAGCATGTATTATCAATTTATTATCCATCAGTTAAAATTAATAATAGGAGGTGAGATAAATGAAAAAACTAATAGCTTCAATTGCATGTGCTACATTGATCATTTCTACTGCCAGTGTTGTGTTGACCAACATTAATAGTCAAGATATGGCTGATCCAGGAGGTGGACGACCTACTACGACATCTATTATGATTGTCGAGTCAGATTCAAGTGGTGGAGAGTAATAATGTAAATTAGCTATTTAGAATTCATAAAATTAAAAATAGAATCCATCTATTAAGTTTATGACGGATTCTATTTCTCTACAAAACGTATTAAATCATTAACTTCTTTAATTTCTAACGTATTGGCTATCAAATTAATTAAGTCTTTATTAAGAGTTTTTCGTTGATTATTGTATAGTTCGCTTATCGATGCAGCTCTTACATCCTTACCTGTTTTTTCTTTAATAAGTTGAATTAAATCTTTTTGAGTGATACCTCTTTCTTTTAAAATCGTATCGAGCGTTACTCTTAATTGAATCTCCACTATAACCTCTCCTGTCAGTCGTTTATGATTATAATTATACATTATGTTATATAATTTCGCAATTTCGTAATTATTTTGCTTGCAATTACTAAATAACGAAATTATAATATATTTATAATTACGAAATATCGTAAATGCGTAAAGTGGTTAAATATAATAAATATGAAGGAGTGAGCTAATTTGAATACCCTACTTAATGGAAATGTTGCGTTAAATGTCTCAATTAATTCAAACATGAATGCTGAAAAAATGAAATTGTATTTACATCCTGACTTATTGATTGGCGGTAAAGTTACGTTCCAATTGGCTAATGGAGAGGTGCTTAAAGCAGAAGTGAATAGAATGAATGACTTTGATTTAATGTTGCTTGATCCTGAGACAGGCATTGAGATTGTTGATGTACACAATTATACAAAAGGAGAAAATTTATAATGAGTATATCTACATATGGTCATTTAAGCATAAAGAATGTCATCAGAATGATTGGAGAATTAAATTTATCAGTAAAATCTCATCAACCAATCGAAAATTTATACTCAGAGTACATTTTGATTAAGCCTTTAAAATTTATTGATGAGGAATCAAAACAATTAGTTAAGGTGAATGTTGAAGAAATTGAAATCATAAATAAAAACACTTGTGATAATACATTGGGGATTAAAATGTTTGTTTCTTATGAAAGTATTGGGGTTTCGGAACAAGAAGCATTTATTACTGAACAAATAAAATCAATGAATTTACTTTGCATTGAAACATATAATAATTACTTTGTGCTTGATATAATTGATTCAATGCTTGAATGGTAAGTGTATTTTGTCTTATTAATCTACAAAAGAAAAGGAGGAGTTACATAATGACACAACCAAAAATCAAACAAGAATTTACGGTGCATGCTGATATATCGTTACCAATTTCTCTTAAAGTAGAAGCAGAGGACAGTTTAGAAGCAAAAGATAAAGCATCAATTGCTTTAAATAATTTTGATATACAACAAGTGATGTTAATGCTCATTTCTTCTAAAGGAAAAGTAACTATACCGAAAGTATATGATTTAGAAAGTGAGATTGTGGGAGTATATGATGAATCTTAAGAAATGTTCTAGGACATATGTAATAAATAAAGAAAAAACTACCCACATTAATAGTTCATGGATAGTTCAGTCAGATGTTCTGGAATATATCTTGTTTCACAAATTGAAATGTTGCAGCATTTCAATGAAAATATTATCAGATTAAAACTAAATGTACAAGAAGTTAAAAAAGTTGCTAACTATTGTTGGTAGCTTTTTTATATACCTTAACAATTTAATACATAATCATCACTTTTGTTCCCAACTGTTACCGATAAAAAATTAAATATGTTTGTTCCCGATTTGTTCCCAACTGAGATAATAATCATTATTTTGCAAAGTGTAAAATAATAAAGAACCCTAATATATAAAGGGTTCTGGTTAATGGAGCATAGCGGGCTCGAACCGCTGACCTCTACACTGCCAGTGTAGCGCTCTCCCAGCTAAGCTAATGCCCCTTATATGGAAAATGATAGCATGAATTCTGAACATAGATCAATACCCATATTTAGTGACGTTACAAGCTCTCTATTTCAATACTGCTCACACCTGGGATTTTTTGAACTGTATAGTACACATCTGTTGTATAGCGTTTTTGATCGACGGTTATTTTCATTTGGATCAACTTAGTTTCTTCAGAATCTTTAATCCGAATATGCTTTAGTGTGATTTCTTCCTGTTGAAGGTTAGTTAGTATGTTTGAAACTTGGGTATTGTCTTGAACGATGAGTTTAAGTAGAATTTCTTTTTCACGTAGTTTTTTTGGACCTAGTAAGCCTATTAAGATGGGTACGATTTCAACACTAATGATGAGTAAGATAACGCCAGCAATTGCTGCCCAATAAAAGCCTGCTCCTACAGCGATACCTATGCCAGCAGCTCCCCATATCATTGCAGCTGTCGTTAATCCTGAAATACTGTCATTTCCTCTCCGTAATATAACACCAGCACCTAAAAAGCCAATCCCTGAAACGATTTGAGCAGCTAAGCGCAATGGGTCCATCGTGATGCGATTGCTGTCTGGAAATTGATAAGCAGATTCAATCGATACAATCGTTAATAAACAACTTACAATAGATATAACAAGACTTGTCTTTAATCCAACGGGTTTCCTTTTTAGTTCCCGCTCTAAACCTATAATCAAGCCTAAAATGGCGGATAAGCCTAGTTGTAACAAATGAGAAGTTTCAATCATAAAGCATCACCTTTAGATAAGTATTTTAGAAGAGAAATATACATTCGTATGTTAAAATATTTTACAAGTACAGTATTTGTAATGATAAGAATTTTCTAATCATTCAGATATTATTTAGGGGATTGAGCATTCAATAGGCTTTTTTCGCAACGCTTGTTGTTAAACGTATTAATACTTAAGCATGGAAGCAACTCTAACTCAAAAGGCTGACTCAAGTAACAAAACTATTTAACAATTTCTAATTTAATAACAATAGTAACAATGTTAACGAAAAGAGCCAATTAATAAAATATACGATTTTATTTAGGAGGCATTGGATGAATATTTTGATCTTTGGTCTTGTGTCATATTTACTTGGTACGATCATGACAGGCCTTTTTGTAACCAAGTTTTACGCAGGTGTTGATATACGAGATCATGGAAGTGGAAATATTGGTGCGCGGAACACCGGACGTATAGTTGGAAAAAAAGGTTTTATTCTTACGTTCTGTGGTGATGCATTAAAAGGAGCAGTTGTTGTTGGAATTGCAAAACTGCTGTCATTTTCACTAGAATTTCAATTGCTTTGCCTACTACTTGTAGTAATAGGTCATATTTGGCCTATAACACTTCGTTTCAAGGGTGGAAAGGGAATATCAACATTATTAGGTGGATTGATTGTGTTTGATGAGCTAATTTGTTTATTGTTGTTAATATTCTTTTTCGTTTGTTATTTAGTTATGCGTAGTTTTACACTTGCTGGTTTAGGCGCAATTTCTCTGTTGCCACTAATATTGTTATTTCTAAATTATTCAATACTGAGTGTTGTTATTGCAATATTTATTGTTTTTATTATTATTTTTGCTCATAGAGATAATATTTCCTTAAAATGGAGAAATAGGTATTAAAACTTAAGGTGTCGATCCAAGATAAAGAAAGTTAATTATATTTTTCCCGTTATTAACAACCTCATAATTTATAAACGGAGCTGATGGATATGGGATACATTTATAAAGTTGCAAAAAACGCTGATGAATTGAATCAAATTCATTCCTTAAACTATGAAACTTTTGTAGAGGAAATTCCACAACATGGTTCGAATACATCAAAGGAATTAGTAGACCAATTTCATGATGAAAATACATACCTAATATGTAAGCACCGAGATGAAGTAATTGGGATGGTTGCTTTGCGACATAATAGGCCATTTTCATTAGACAAAAAGATAGGGAAAATAGAAGGACAGTTACCTGTTAATGCTTCTTTTCCATGTGAAATAAGGTTGTTAGCTGTAAAAAAAGAGTATCGTAATGGGCGGGTGTTTGTAGGGATTGCTCAATTATTAGCTAGGTATTGTTTGAAAAAAGGGTATGATCTAGCTGTAATATCGGGAACAACTCGCAGAGCTAAATTATATGCTCAATTGGGCTTTCAGCCATTTTCACAGCTCGTAGGGAAAGAAGATGCTTATTTCCAACCGATGTATTTAACTAGAGATACATTTGAAGAATCAGTGGCTGGACGTTTGATGCCGACAATGAAATCGTTTCTACCCGGACCTGTATCTATTAGAGATGAAGTTACAGAAGCGTTAAATGAAAGGCCGATTTCTCATCGATCTACTGAATTTCATAAATTATTGAGTAAAGTAAAAGGGAAACTATGTCATTTAACGAATGCTATGAATGTGCAGTTGCTAATGGGGACGGGGACACTAGCAAATGACATGATAGCTATGCAATTAAAGCTAAACAGAGGAAAAGGGCTAATTCTTGTAAATGGTGAGTTCGGAAACAGGTTAGTAGACCATGCTAATAGATGTGGGCTGCAATTTGATATGATAGAAAAAACGTGGGGAGAACCGTTTTGCTCAGAAGAAATTAAAAGAAAAATACACCAATCAGAATATTCATGGTTATGGGCAGTTCATTGTGAAACATCTACAGGAATGATAAATGATATTGACGCACTTAAAGAACTGAGCACAACACATAATATTAGACTGTGTTTAGATTGTATAAGTACGGTCGGGATCATACCTGTAGATTTGGAGGATGTTTTTTTAGCCTCAGGGGTAAGTGGGAAGGGATTAGGAGCTTACACTGGCATATCGTTTGTCTATCACAATAAATCAATAAAATCTTCTCCACTTATTCCGAAATACTTAGATTTAGGTATTTATATCGAAAATGAAGGAGTGGCTTTCTCTTACTCATCCAATTTATTACATGCACTTCATACTGCATTAGATAGCTATGAAACATTAGAAAAGTTCACTCATATACGTAAACAATATTCGTTCATACGATCCCAAGTGGAGCGCATAGGCTTGAAGATTTTGGTAGATGAAGAGTTTTCATCACCAGGTATTATGACAATCGTTGTTCCCTCGCACTTGCTTTCTACCGATATAGGAGATGAATTATATATGCAGGGATACTATCTTCATTATGAAAGTAGCTATTTAAAAGCGAATAATTGGCTACAAATTGCCTGTATGAATAGATATGATGACCAAGACCTAGAGAATATGATAAAACATTTAAAAAACGGGATAGGTCATATTAACCATTGTGTGTAACATTTCCCACCAACTGTCGTCTATTGTTATGAGAGTATAGGGGTGCCCTTAGACAATTTTCAGAAAGGTGGAACAGAAATGAAGAAGTTCTCTGTAATTAGCTTTTGTATAGTAGCGTTAAGCTTTCTGTTTGGCTTGTTCTTTTATCAATTTCGTCCAGCCATTGCGAGTGACTTAATAGATCTTAATGAACAATCAGTCGTCTTACCAAATAAAATGTGGGAAATTTCATTTTCATCACCAGTGGATGAATCAACCATTTCTTCACAATCTGTCTATATAAAAAATAGCCAGAATAAAAAGGCTGACGTTAGTCTACTGTTAAGTGAAGATAATAAGCTATTAACGATTACTGCTCCAGCAGACGGCTATGAAGTGAAGGGGGACTATACACTTGTTATTACTTCGGAAGTTGCTCTAGAGTCCGGGAAACGATTACCTTCTAATACGAACTTTTCTTTCACAGTCATACCTGAAATCCCTACAATTGGATCGAAGGAAGAGCTACATGAATATTTCCAAGACATTATTGATTTCTATGAAACGAACAGAGATATGACAGTTATGGAAGAAAAGGCAGATGCTGAAGTATCTACATTATCAGAAGGCAATTCGTATTCAGAAACGAATAATCAAGTACAAGGTGTAGATGAGGCGGATAGAGTAAAAACTGATGGAGAATTTATTTACCATATTTCTAACCAGGATGTGATCATTACAAAGGCCGTTCCAGCGGATGATATGGAGGTAGTGGCGACTATTTCTAACAAGGAGTTTTCTCCTTCACAATTATTTATTGAAGGTGACAAACTAATTGTGATTGGCTCAACTTACGGTACACAATATTATGAGGAAGCAAAAAGGAGTTTAATTGCTCCTATAGAGCAGGTCACAAACGCATATGTATATGATATAACTAAACGTGATAACCCAATAGAAGTGAGAGCAGTTTCTTTAGAAGGAAGTTATGTAACAGCGAGGAAAGTGGATTCAATTATCTATCTCGTGGCTAATCAATATCCTCATTATTGGATAATGGAAGATGAGGAGCCAATTGATTTACGACCAAGTTATTATGATTCAGCTGTGAGTGATGATTTACAAATGGTGAATTATGATGAAATAAGTTATATTCCGGATTCAAAAGAAGCCAATTATATGATGATAGGAACGTTTGATGTAAAAAAACCTGATGAAGAGATGAAAGTAACAACTTGGTTGGGTAGTGGACACAATATCTATATGTCTAAGGATAATCTCTATGTAGCGGTTACTAAGTTTCCGATGATAACTAATTTCGAAAGGCTCATGGAAGAAACATTTACACAAAGTACTGAAATATATAAATTCTCAATTGATGGTTCAGATGTAAAGTTTTATAGCTATGGTGAAGTTCCTGGAACAGTATTAAATCAGTTTTCTATGGATGAAGCTGAAGGGTATTTTCGCATTGCTACAACTTCAGGCCAGGTGTGGAGTGATGAACGCCCGTCCTCAAATAACTTATATGTTTTGGACGACAAAATGACCACAGTAGGTTCATTAGAGGATTTAGCAATGGGTGAGCGAATTTATTCAGTTAGGTTTATGAATGACAGAGCTTATGTTGTCACATTTAAACAAGTAGATCCATTATTTGTTCTCGATTTGAGTAATCCTAATAAGCCAGCTGTATTGGGAGAATTAAAAATCCCTGGATTCAGTAACTATTTACATCCTTATGACGAAAATCATATTATCGGCTTTGGGCAAAATACTACACTCATTGCGAATAAAGATCCGAATTTAGAGCCTAGAGTTATAACAGATGGAGTGAAAATTTCACTTTTCGATATTACTGATGTAACAAATCCACAAGAAAAATTCACAGAAATTATTGGAGGTAGGGGAACTTACTCACCATTGAATTATGACCATAAAGCATTATTATTTAACAAGGATATGAACTTATTCGCGTTTCCAATTGCAGTTTATGATAACAAAGTAGATAGTGAATTTGAACAAATCTTTTCATTTCAAGGTGGATATATATATCATTTAGATTTGGAGAATGGTTTCCAGTTAAATTCAACGGTAACACATCAACAAGATAATATTTTGTACCCAGATTGGGAGAACGAAATATACCGACTTATCTATATTGATAATGTTCTATATGCTCTATCCCCTTCAACCATTACAGCACACAATTTAGGTACGCATGAAGAGATTAATAAGGTTCTAGTGAAGTAGTGTGTGATCAGTTAGTATTTTAATAAAGCTGTTTTTCGTATTGATTATTGCTTTTCGTTCTATGGTATGAGCGCGTATATGTCTTATGTTCGTGCATCTTTTCTACTATTATAATTGTTGAGCTCTTAAAATATTTCATCTTGTTTGTATAGTAATGCTGCTTTCGCAGTGATTGTTGTTTTTCATATGAAGAAATAAGCACGTAGTCAACTAGCGTTCGTGGCACCTTTTCTACTGTACAACAATGACTAACCATGTAAAACCACTTTTTTGGTACCAATTTGATAATATTAGCAACAAAGTTTATGAGAAGAACGTTAAGTAAAAATAAGTTAGCTGAGGGTCTGAACCAATTTTGGTATAGACCCTTTAGCTTAGCTCTTTAGTTATTGAATGGGAATATGTGTGTGCTAGTCTAGTTTATGTTTATTGTTCAATAAGTTAAGAAAGGATTATTATGAAAAAATTAATCTTAAATCCTTATGCTGCACTTATTATAGGGGTTATTTCTGTTTCTACTTCTGCGGTAATCGTAAAAGTCATTACAGCACCGGCACCTGTTATCGCATTTTATAGGATGCTGTTTGCAGTTCTATTTATTTCGCCAATTTTCTTGATTAAAAATGTGAAAGAAATGGCTCTCATGTCTAAGCGAGAATGGATATATTCAATTGGAGCAGGTATTTTTTTAGCTTTTCATTTTATCCTTTGGTTTGAATCTCTGCAGTATACATCTGTAGCGAGTTCTGTTGTATTTGTATCACTTCAACCGTTATTTGCATTTGTAGGAACAATGGTGTTTTTTCAAGAAAGAATAACATTTAAAGCATTTATGACTGGTTTGTTAGCTATTATCGGTAGCTTTATTATTAGCATAGGGGATTTAAGACTAAATAGTAGTGCACTGCTTGGAGATATACTAGCTATCTTTGCGTGTGTTATGGTTACAGCTTATTTGTTATTAGGTCAGTATACTAGAAAACGCTTAGCAGTCATTACGTATACTTTTGTTGTTTACGGAGTGAGTACGATCACATTATTTATTTATGTAGTGTTACTAGGTTATCCATTATTGCAATACCCGACGGCTGATTGGTATTACTTTTTATTGTTGGCAATTGTTCCAACCTTGCTTGGACATAGCCTTTTTAATTGGACGTTAAAGTGGTTAAGTACGGCAACTGTTTCAATAGGTATTTTATTCGAACCAGTAGGAGCCTCAATTTTGGCATACTTCATTCTAGGTGAACAAGTGATTTGGACACAAGTAATAGGTGGTGCCATTATCATTTTTGCAATTGCGTATTTTATAGTAGAAAGCAATGCAAGAAGGTTTGGAAAGTCAATCAAATAGTAGTTTTTGATATCAAGTAAAAGCTGTAGTACATTTGAGAAGGCTGTTTTCGCATTGCTTGTTGATTTTGTTACGAGGAAATAAACATGTATTAAAACAATAGCAACAAAGTTATTGAAAAGAGTCATAACATTATATAGTTTTTATTACCTATGTTAGCAATAATCATTTTAAATGAGTTAATGGAATGAGTAAGTCTTATTTCTTTTCGATACACTGACAAAGCTTTGTAATTAGGTCTTGATGTTTGAGATAACAGGTATGCAGACTCGAGTGATCCCATTCTCCTTCTTTTATTTAGAGCTTCTATCATTTCTTCAGCAGTCTTTATTCCAATCCCATGCCCGAAATATAAATCGTCTTCGAGAACAATCGCGTTTTCACCTTGCCACTCAGGTGTAGCAGGATTATAGTCTGGGTTGTTAAAATAAATACAATCACCTGGTAGAAAGTCATTCCCTGCTTTCGTTATTAAACCTAAATCTTTATCGTAATGCCAATCATAAAGGGTAAGGTTCGCAAATAATCTATTGAAATCTTGTTCATCAATTGATTCTAATAGTGCTTTATAAAAGGTTATGACCATAGCCGTTGCACATTCAAAAGCATATTTTACCCCGTTGTTAAAAATATCTCGAATCCCTGTCGATGGTTTAATTCCTTCTTTTAATTCAAAGGCACCCATATCTGTAAGATCCCAATACTCTTCATTACATTTTGAATTTGCAAATGTGGCAAACTTTACACCACTTTCAAACAAATCTTTTGCTGCTTTAACAGTTTCACTTCTAACATGTATTTCAAATTGAAACTGTTTAATATTATCATATACATATCTTTCTGGATAGTAAGCCATTTTATTAATGATCTCTTGTTGTGGACCAGAGAAATAATTTATATCTAAATCGATTGGGTCAAATAGCGTATCGTTTATAATAATCATTTTATCTCCCCCTTATACAAAATAGCTTTTAGTGCTTACATATTATATATATGATATAAAAAGATAGTTACTACAAGATTTAATGTTATAAATTGAGTTACACTTTTTTAAAACATTATTCTTTTTCTTTAAAAACATGTTGCATTAAGATAATTATCGTGATATATTATTTCTTGTCGCTGCTAGTAAACAGCTACTTAAGAAAAAATAAAAAAACATATTGACACTCAAGTGTTGAAGATGTTATATTAATTAAGTCGCCTCTGAGCGATAACACAGAACAATGTTCTTTGAAAACTAAACAAAGCAAAAGCGTCAACGTTAATTTTTGAACAAATGAGCAATCAAACTTTATTGGAGAGTTTGATCCTGGCTCAGGACGAACGCTGGCGGCGTGCCTAA